>CAYLJE010000091.1:0-10588 GCA_964383915.1 uncultured Rikenellaceae bacterium | reverse complement strand
TATTATTTTTGATAACTTTTAAGGTTCATCTAAAAAACTTTTCGGAGTGGACTCATTTTTCAAACATACAATAAAATCAAAGAACGAGTATATTTTTTACCGGGGTTGATCGGTAAAATAAAATTTCCCGGCTTTCCTGTTTTTTGCCAAAACATATTAATTTTGTTTGGTGCCAAAGTATTGTTTGAAACCTTAACTTATCTTGAAGCATATGAGAAAAATTTTTAGTATCTATTTGCGCATCTTTACCTTTCTTCTTCTTTCTCAGCCCATATTTGCTCAAAAACAATTATTTTATTTTACACCTGAACAAAAGAACAATCAGTTTTACAATTCATTTTTAAAGTGGTCAAAGGTAGATGCCGGAAATCTCCCGGTACCTGAAGATGCATGGTTGTGTATTGGAAGTTCCAGCATACGTAAATGGACTTCCATTCAAAAAGATCTGTCTCCCCTGCAAGTCATCCCCCGCGGATTCGGCGGATCCACAATGTCGGATGTTTTGTTTTTTAAGGATTTCTTTATTCGATACCAGGCACGGAAAATACTTGTTTATGAAGGTGATAACGACCTGGTTAATGAGGAAGTAACCCCGGAACTGATTTTTGAATACTTCAAAGAATTTGTTGAATATGTTAAAGTGAAGACTCCGGGAACGGAAATATGGTTTTTATCTGTAAAACCAAGTATCGCGAGAAGAAATTTATGGGGAAAAGCTGCCAGGTTCAATGAACTTCTTAAGAACTATTCTGAAAAAAATGCAACCCTTCATTATATTGATATTGCAACACCGATGTTAGATGCCACCGGTTCCATACGGTCAGATATTTTTGTATCGGATAGTTTGCACATGAATAAAACAGGATATGCAATCTGAACCCGGGTTATGATGACGGAATGCTTGAATATGAAAATAAAAACATTGCCGGTGAATTTCCCGGGATCGTTCAGGAACTATTACCAATACAGAAAAGACAGGATGAAGACTCAATGAAACCTGGATTTCAGGAGTCAGCGACGAAGTGAAACCCTGGGTTGAACTGGTCCCGATCGGGGCATCGGGATTCAACGGCAAGAGATGAACTATAATCGGTAAATCATAAATACTGACTACCAATACCTAATGCTTTTCTTGAAACCGGTGATCAGTAAAAAAAGTAAGGATTAAACAAAGTACCTTTGGCCTTTAGCCTTTGCCTAACCCAGTTAAACCGGCACCAGAAGTTTCTATTCCGGTAAAATAGGCGGAACATTTCTGTATCAGGTCATAATGCCAGATAGGTTTGGTAATAAAACCATTAAATCCTGTCTCCTTCAGTGCTCTGTCATCATGTTCAAAACTATAGGCCGATTGGGCAATAATGGGAAGATCGGGTTTGAATTTGCGGATTTCCTTGGTTGCTTCGATTCCATCCATTTCGGGCATAATGATATCCATCAATACAATATCAATTTCCGGATGTTTGACCACCAAATCCACGGCTTCCCTCCCATTCTTGGCCCATAGTACAGTAGCCTTGGTTTTGTCCAGGATAACCTGAAGCAACTTATAGTTTATTTCCATATCTTCTACAACGAGTATTGTTTTCGCTGACCAGTCAATTTCCTCCACATAATTCATGCTGCCATGAGCCGGCACATAATCTCCCCCTTTATACCGGCTGATTAACTGATCGATGGCAGCCACCAAAGCTTCTTTACTGGATTCAAGGTAACCGATATAAGTATTGGCTGTTTTATCATCCAGGTTCTCCTCATTCAGCAGATTGGTAAATCCGATAATATTATTCAATTGCGTTTTCAGTGTATAAAAAAACTCCCGGAATGCTTCGGAATCTTTCTCATGGGTTTTCAAAATTTCATCCCTGACATAAATATCCACGCCTGTCGGATTCCTTCCCGAGAGCCATAAGCCATACATAAGCACAGCCGTGGCACCTACCATCAACACCAGGAATAGACGGAAAATAAGATCTGCTACGGACACACTCGTAATTAACCATTCAAGATAGCTTTTTTCCGGGAAAAAAATGCTTTCTACAGCAGCATGCACAAACCAGATAATCAATGATATAATAAAGACTATACTAATAATACGGGAAGTTTTCATAGAGCCGGTATTTATGCCAAATTATTTATATCATCAAATTTAACATATTCTGTTAAATCTAAAAATGAACTTTATGAATTATTTTTGTTAAATAAAAATGTCATAAATCATTATTGCATTCATTAGATTTTTACAGAAAATCAATTATCCCGAAATTTCCTTAGTAGATTTTACAAAATTTTGTATCTTAATCCCTTGAAAATTAAATAGACAAGAGAAATCATATAAGACTGACAATCAATGTAATAATTATATATGTTTAATAAATTAAAACAGGTATAGTCATGTCCGGGAAAGAGTCCTATGCCAAAAGTCTAACCAGGGTCGTTTCATTTTTTATGCTCATGGCTTTAGATTATTACAATCAAACCCGGGATCAGGATTCTTTTGTCCTGGTTGTTCCCCCACAACAAAAATTACCGTTCAATTTTAGTTTTTACCTACCAGTTGTTAACGTAAACATATAAAAATATGAAAACAAAAAGACAATGGCTCCTGGCGCTGCCTTTATTCTCTCTGCTTATTTTATGGGGATGCAGTAACAGTGGCAATGACAACTTTCCTGCGGAACTGGAAAATCCGCATGTATTTAATGAAAACAAAACTCCTCCGCATGCCACCTTATTTCCCTATGACAAAGCGGAAAAGGTCATTACAAACAATCCGGCAGACTCACCCTGGTATCTTTTGTTAAACGGTACCTGGAAATTTAAATGGACCGGGAATCCCAAAAACCGTCCCATGGATTTTTACAGGCCTGACAGAGATGTAAGCGGATGGGATGATATTCCCGTTCCTTCTAACTGGGAACTGGAAGGATACGGCATACCCATTTATGTTAACCATCTTTATGCGTGGACTACCCATCCCAACCCGCCTCATGTGCCTCATGATCATAATCCGGTTGGTTCGTACCGTCGTAATTTTGAGATACCCCAGAACTGGGATGGCCGGGAGATATTCATCCATTTCGGAGCTGTCAAGTCAGCCATGTTTATTTGGGTAAATGGTCAGCGGGTCGGCTACAGCCAGGGGAGTAAAACCCCGGCTGAATGGGATATTACCAAATATGTTAAACCCGGAAAAAACATACTGGCTGTACAGGTCTTTCGTTGGAGTGACGGCTCTTTTTTAGAGTGTCAGGATTTCTGGCGTATCAGTGGCATCGAACGGGATGTCTATCTCTATGCCACTCCAAAAGTTCACCTCCGCGATCTTTTTGCACACGCCACCCTGACAAACCATTACAAAGACGGCCTGCTCACCGTGAAAACCGAAATCCGTAATTATGCCATCCGCAAAGAAACGAACGTAAAAGAAGTTACGCTGTCTCTCATTGCCAAAAACGGAAAACATATGGCCTTCCTGCAGCAGCCGGTTGATATCAATCACAAAGGAAAACAATTCGTTACATTCCAAAAAGCCATTTCTTCTCCTGCCAAATGGTCGGCAGAAACACCCAACCTCTATCATCTGATAATAACTCTGAAAGACGACAAAGGGAACACCACCGAAGCCACCGGCTGTGATATCGGATTTCGCACATCAGAAATCAAAAACGGCCAGTTGCTTGTAAATGGACAGCCGGTACTGATAAAGGGGGTTGACCGCCACGAACATGATCAATACAAAGGTCATGTGGTTAGCGAAAAGACCATGCTGGAAGATATCCGGATGATGAAACGCAACAACATCAATGCTGTCCGTACCAGTCATTATCCCAATGATCCGAAATGGTATCAACTATGTGACCGTTATGGCATCTATCTTGTTGACGAAGCGAACATCGAATCGCACGGCATGGGATACCGCCCCGACCGGACCCTGGGCAACAAGCCTGAATGGATCGATGCCCATCTGGACCGTACCAAAAGGATGGTAGAACGGGATAAAAATCATCCTTCGGTGATTATCTGGTCATTGGGCAACGAAGCTGGCAACGGCGTCTGTTTTTATGCCACTTATGACTGGATCAAACAACGGGATACTTCCCGTCCTGTGCAATACGAACGGGCACAGCTCGACTATAACACGGATATATACTGTCCCATGTATGCCCGGATCGGCCACCTGGCCAAATACGCCGAGACCCATCATAACCGCCCCCTCATTATGTGTGAATATGCCCATGCCATGGGCAACAGCACAGGCAACTTCAAAGACTACTGGGATGTTATACGAAAATATGATAACCTGCAGGGCGGGTTTATCTGGGATTGGGTTGACCAGGGGATCGTTAAGAAAAATAATAAAGGCGAAGAGTTCTGGGCCTACGGTGGAGATTTTGGACCTAAAGATGTACCAAGCGACCAGAATTTCTGTATTAACGGACTGGTGAATCCGGATCGTTCCCCCCACCCCGGTCTCACCGAAGTAAAAAAAGTATACCAGAATATCCTGATCTCTCCGGTGGATGCTGAAAAAGGAAAGATTAAACTACGCAATGAAAATTTCTTCAGAAATGCTTCTTATCTGACGATGAAATGGGAACTGACAAAAGACGGGAAATCCATTGCCCAGGGACAAACAAATGATCTGAATATTCCTCCCCAGTCAACCCGGGAGTATGCTCTCGGTCTGCCGGCGATAAAACCCCAGGCAGGATCATCCTATTTTCTGAATATCTACCTGGTTACAAAAAACAAAGAACCCCTGATCCCGACCGGATTTGAACGGGCAAAAGAACAAGTTCCTTTGAAGATTCAGGTTCACGGCTCTTTGGCAAACACCCGTGCGATGGCACCACTAAAAACAGAAGAGACAGACAGCCGTTATATCATTCAGGGGAATCATTTCAAAGCAACCGTCAACAAAAAAAACGGCACGCTGGAAAACCTTGTTTATAATGGCAAAGAAATATTGCAAGGTGGGCCGGTACCTGCTTTCTGGCGTGGGCCCACTGATAACGACTTTGGTGCTCATTTTAACCGGAAGTTGGGAATATGGCGTTATGCAGGCAAAAACAGAAAACTGAAAGAGATCACTCTGGAAAAGGGTACCGGTCAAAAGGTAACGATTCATACTATCTATGAGCTGCCTGATGTTTATTCAACATATAATCTGGACTACACTATCTTTGGTGACGGCACCATCTTGGTATCCAACCATTTCATGCCCGGGGACTCAGCGCTTCCCGACCTGCCCCGTTATGGTATGGATATGCAGATGCCCGGCAATTATTCGGCCGTCACCTGGTTTGGCCGGGGGCCACAGGAAAATTACTGCGACCGGAAGACAGGCGCTTTCGTCGGCCTCTACCGGAGTATAGTGGATAGCTTGTTCTTCTCTTATATCAGTCCGCAGGAAACCGGCACCCGCACAGACACCCGCTGGATAGCTATCAGGGACAAGGAAGGGAACGGCTTGTTGTTTGTGGGTATGCCACTGCTAAGCTGGTCAGCGCTGTATTATACGGAAGAAGACCTTACCCAGCCTTCCCGCGGCAGCATACATCCTTACCAGTTGCACAAAGAGGACTTTGTCAATGTGCATCTTGATCTTAAACAGATGGGTGTGGGAGGTGATAACTCATGGGGTGCTATGCCACACCCCCGGTATATGATCCCGGCTCAAAAATATGGATATAGCTACCTGATCAGGCCTTTGTCAAAAGATACCAATCCCATACAACTTAGCAAAACAGAATATGTCAGTCAAAACCAATAAGATACTGGTTGCCGGCAGTACCAACATCGATATGGTTGTCAACACTGCAAAATTTCCGGCACCGGGAGAAACCGTTTTGGGGAAAACTTTTCTAATGAATGCGGGGGGCAAAGGAGCCAATCAGGCAGTAGCTGCTGCCCGTCTGGGAGGAGACGTCATTTTTCTTGGCAAGACAGGGAAGGATATCTTTGGAGAACAAATGTCCCTTAACCTGAAAAAAGAAAAGATTAATATTAAATATCTGAAAACGGAAGCTGAGCAACCCAGTGGCATCGCTTTGATCACCGTGAATAAGGCAGGAGAAAATACCATTGTTGTGGCACCGGGGGCTAATGCAACGCTCAGCCCGGGAGACATCCACAACGTACTTCATGAACTGGACAATACAAAAATCATCCTGATGCAACTTGAAACACCCCTGGAAACAGTAAAATATCTGGCATCAGCGGGGAAGTTAAAAGAGAAAATAATTATTCTCAACCCTGCGCCTGCTCAGCCTTTGCCAGATAGTCTGTTACGGAACATCTCTGTTATTACACCTAATAAAAGGGAAGCAGAGTATCTTACAGGCTTGAAAGTCAACAATTCGGAATCCATGGAAAGAGCTGCTGATATATTATTAAATAAAGGAGTTGAAGCAGTCATCATTACATTAGGTGACGAAGGAGCTTTTTTATATGCCGGGAAAGAGAAACAAAAAATCCCTGCACCCAAAGTGAAAGCCGTGGATACAACAGCTGCCGGAGATACTTTTAACGGGGCACTTGCCGTAATGCTGGCAGAAGGTAAGACATTGAAAGAGGCTGTCATATTTGCCAATAAGGCTGCTGCTCTCTCTGTCCGGAAAGCCGGGGCACAACGCTCCATTCCCTATCGTAAGGATATCGAGAAAATTGATGAATTCACTCACTGAAATAATCAACTATGAAAAAAATCGTCCGGGTGAAATTTGTCATGCCTTCGGTTTTTACGCGGCGCAGGAACAATATTTCCTGGCAAACCAGTTCGGACCATTAACATTCAAAAGACAAAGATATGTTTATTATTGAATCTTATCCCCTTGCGGTTCTTTTCTGTATTATCACCATGTTGTGTTGGGGATCGTGGGCCAACACACAAAAACTGGCCGAAAAAACATGGCGTTTTGAATTATTTTACTGGGACTATGTCTTTGGTATTGTCCTGTTGGCTTTGATTTTTGCTTTAACAATAGGGAGCATAGGCATACAGGGACGACCCTTTTTCCAGGATCTGCGTCAGGCTGACATCAAATCCCTTGGCAATGCTTTTGCAGGGGGAGTCATCTTTAACCTTGCCAATATTCTGATCGTTGCGGCTATTGCCGTCGCCGGCATGTCGGTGGCTTTTCCGGTAGGCATCGGACTGGCACTGGTCTTGGGAGTATTGATTAATTACATCGCCACCCCAAAAGGTGATCCCATATGGTTGTTCCTTGGAGTGGCATTGGTTACGCTGGCCATTATTCTGGATGCCCTGGCTTACAGAAAGAAAGCAGTACAGTCCCGGAAGGTTCCTGCCAAAGGGATTCTGCTCTCTGTCGCCGGAGGCCTCCTGATGGCCTTGTTCTATCGTTTTGTGGCCAAGAGTATGGCCTTGGATTTTGTTCATCCTGAGGCAGGCACCCTGACACCCTATACCGCCGTTTTTATCTTCTCCATCGGTATCCTGATCAGTAATTTCCTGTTCAATCCCCTTCTGATGAAGTATCCGGTGGAAGGAGAACCCGTTCCTTTCAGGGATTATTTTTCCGGAACATTCAGAGAACATCTGACAGGCATTCTCGGAGGATTGATCTGGGGCGTTGGCATGTCCTTCAGCATCCTGGCAGCAGGCAAAGCAGGATATGCTATCTCTTACGGTCTGGGCCAGGGAGCCACCCTTATAGCAGCTTTATGGGGAATCTTCGTCTGGAAAGAGTTTAAAGGAATAAAAGGAACTGCAGGACTCATCCTGTTAATGCTCTTTTTATTCGTAGCAGGTCTGGGACTGATCGTATATGCCGGGACATAAGAATGAACTACCCCGCCCTTAGAACATGGGTTTTTAAGTTTGACTAAAACGATTTTTTATAACTGGCGATGAATATACGTGGAATAATCTTTTAGCACCGGCCTGTAATCAGATTCGAACAATGGAGAAGAGATCATATAATCCGCTGTAGAACGGTTACTGGCCATCGGCACATTATAAAGCACTGCAATCCGCATTAAAGCCTTCACATCCACATCGTGGGGTTGTGGCTCCATCGGATCCCAGAGAAAAATAATTATATCTATTTTACCTTCTGAGATCATCGCTCCCAATTGCTGATCTCCTCCCAACGGTCCCGATTTCAGCAGGGTAATATTGTATTCCAACGACTCGGCTCCCACGAGTTTTTTATCTATGGTCTCCTTGACCAGTTTCCCGGTTGTCCCGGTGCAAACCAGTTTATTGGGTAACAATTTCCTGTAGTTAAAGGCTACCCACTCCAACAGGTCCTGTTTTCGGTTATCATGAGCCACCAAAGCAATTGTTTTTGTTTTCATGTGTTTAAGATTTTTTTCTGTCATAAAGAAACAAATATTTATTTTAGTATAAAATTCCCCGGATCAGTGTATTTTTTATCAGGATCGTCCAGTACCAGTACCCAGTCGGTACGGGAGCCGCTTGAAGGGGTTACAAAAGACTGAACCTTGCGGTTGTTTTTAAAAGCAGGTTTTGCAACACTTTTTCCTTCGCGGGGATTATACCAATAACCGGTAAGGGTATCGGCAGTCATTTTATCCATCCTGAGATGTATCGGTTCGCCGAAAGATGAATAGACAATTACGAATGAACTGTCAGCCCCGCGTGCGGCACGGATCATCCTTTTATCCTGGCCATAAACATTGGCAAGCATATCCTGATCGGGCACCATTTCGATAAAAGGTCTTGATTCGAAGAGCCGGCGCATATAGCCCATTTGCATAGCTCCAGGCTGATGAATGGCATAATACCAAGGAATACGGGCATACACCTTCGGTTTCCTGCCCGGAGCATACATCTGCCAGATATTATTATTTCCGTAAGTATGACCTAAAGATCCAGCAAGAACTGACCAGTATGCAGCCTGTCTGGCATCATAGGCCACAAAGCGTTCATTCCGGTCGGTAAATCCGGCCGGGAGATCCTCATATTGCGGTTCCCCGTCAAGACAGGGTTTTACCGGTTTTAGATTATAATCATGACTGACAATCTCATAGACGGGATTATTCCGTTCCATGTGCCCTGTCTGAGCCATGTTAAAATCCAGCCAGTGATCCTGGTGGAACCATTGAGAAGAAGACTTTCCTCCCGGGGGATGATAGGAGATCAGATGATGGAACAGCTCCCACCCGGTATCCGCCATATAGAAGAAAACAGATCCGTCATTCTTCACCAGCCGCCGGCCGTCGGAACTTACGTGTAACCACTGACCAAAAGAGATAGCGGCGAAGAGTACAAAAAATACAACAACAACAAACCTTTTCATATACATAATCTTTGCATTTGCAATATAATAATCTTTTAAGAAACTTTTCAGTATTGGTTATCCATAAAGTTTCCAAATAAAGAAATTTCTTAAAACGAACTATCCCCGAGGCAGCCCGTCCGCCTGTCCGCCCGGATAACTGAGTTCATCCGGGCGGAAGCCCCGGGGAATTCTTTTGATTAAACCCAAAAATCAAAAAAAATAAATGTATTTTTGTGCTTCAAAGTGGATACTTTTCAATTAACATAAACAATTATGATTCTAAAGAAAATACATGGTTTCATTTTTCTTTTCCTGTTGGCTTCAATTATATTGTGGAATGGGTGCACTTCCCATAAAAAGCAGGCAACGGATAAGGCACCTGCAGGAGAGAGAATTCCTGTGATTTTTGAAACCGATATAGGAAATGATGTTGATGATGCACTGGCACTGGCTATGTTAAACAGTTATATAAATACAGGCAGGGTAAATCTTCTGGGTGTCATGTATAACAAAGATAACGTCTATTCAGGGAAATTTATTGATATTGTAGATTCCTGGTATGGCCACCCCGAAATACCTATAGGAAGCGTTATCCATGGAAAAACAAAAGAAAATCCTTCTTATACAAAAACAATAGTCGGGATGACGGATGGAGGAAAACACCTGTTTCCGGAGCACTATTCCGGTGATTCTTTCCCGGATGCCGTCAAATTATACCGGCAATTATTGTGGAAGGCAAAAGACAGTTCTGTTGTTATTGTTTCTGTTGGTTTCTCGACCAACCTGGCACGTTTACTCAGAACACGGTCCGATCACCGGATTCCTCTTAACGGCTCCGAACTGATCAGGAAGAAAGTCAGACTTCTGAGTATGATGGCCGGCTGTTTTAATGATACTATTGAAAAAGAATATAATATTTATAATGATGTGAAGGCAGCTTATGAAGTATTTAATTCCTGGCCTACGAAAATAATCGTCAGTCCTTATGAAGTAGGCATACAGATAAAATACCCGGCATCCAGCATCCTCCATGATTTCGGTTATGTAAAATACCATCCGGTGGCAGAGGCTTATAAGGCTTTTATGAAAATGCCCTATAACAGGCCTTGTTGGGATTTAACGGCCGTATTGCAAGCCATCGAACCGGATTCATCTTTTTTCACGATATCCTCTCCGGGAAAAATTGCAGTCGATACACTGACGGCCAAAACCAATTTTACTGAGGTGCCGGGAGGAAACCACCGGTATCTTACCGTTGATTCAATACAGGCTGCAAGAATCAAAAAGCGATTGATTAAAATTGTTACGATGGTACC
>CAYLJE010000090.1:8746-10608 GCA_964383915.1 uncultured Rikenellaceae bacterium | reverse complement strand
AATGTTTAAAATTTTGTAAAAAAAATCGGTTTTCAGAAAATTGGTATTATAAATAAATTTACTTATTTAGTACTTTTGTCGTAAATTTCGGCGAAACTGATTCACCTGTTCCGGATTAAAGTGATCCAACCACTTTGGTTTACATTATTCTATCAAGAATAAATATTGATCTGATTCTATAGTGTTGAAATAAATAACGATGAATTTACTATTCATTTTTCGGTGGATGAATACCAAAAGCAAACTCCTTGATTTTATCCCGACAAATCGGGACGCAAGCCTCGAACTCGAACATTCTGAATCAAACACTGACTTTATGGACGGACACTATTTACCCCTGGTTAAAAAAATACAACAAAGAAAACAATCAAAAACTATCGTTTAATGACATAGCTGACGAACTAAAGAATATAAAGATGAGCGAAATTGAATTAGGCTATAGAATGAAAAAATTCATGATACCGGATTTAAATCCAATACAAACAGAAATAATGCGGCTCCTTAAACTAAAATCAGAGGATATGATCAGATCCTTATTTTTCCTTAACCAGCAGCCAGGTATCCCCATGCCGGGGGAAGGTTTTCCAGATAGCATGTACCTTTTCCCGGGCCCTCATCTCATCATCGTAAGAAAATACCGCTACCCTGTAAAGTCCTTCTTCATTGCGCAATATAAAAGGTAAAAAACCTTCATCCCGTATCTGTTGCATGTACTTCTTTACATTCTCAGGATACCTGAAACTGCCGATGATCACAAAATATTTCTGTTTTGGTACCGGGGTTTCCGGCGTCTCCACCAGCTTCTCCTGCCTCACGGTAATGGTATCCTCCGGTTTTCTTGTTTTTTCTTTTTTTACCTTTTTTTCTGACGGAGGAAAGGTCACCGGAACTTTTCCGGGTTCCGATTCAATTGTCTTTTTAGAACTGCTACATCCGAATGTCAGTAAGGTCAGAACCATCATAAAAATAAAAACAGGGTATTTTTTCATACGTTTAAACTTTTTAAAAATATAAAGATGCAAAAAAAAGGCATTTATTTATCTAATTTTTCTTTAAAAATCAGGATCAATATTTCAATAATTTATCTTTAGGAAAGGCTTTCTCCAGGGTATCAATGATACCCGGTTTTCCTATGTCAAACCAGAAACTCATGTGGGGGGCAAATACTTTCACATCCCTTTTCCGGGAGAGTTCCAGGAAGAACGTGGTCAGGGAGAAAATATCTTCATCAGGCAAAAGGAACAACACTTCACGGCTCAAGGCTGCCACGCCGGAGTAGCCCCATTGTTTCATATCTCCCAGCGGCTTTCTTGTCATGATTTTCTCCCCCGTAGATATATTCTTCCAGCCACACAAAAAGTTATCTTCATCTGCCAGCAGGTAACGCGATGTTTCACGCCGGCTGACCGCCAGGGTTACCGGAGCTCCGGAATCCGCATGAACTTTCACCAGTTCCCGTAGGTCCATATCTGTCAGGATATCCACATTATGTATCAGAAATCCGGCAGCATCCAACAAGAGTTCCCTGGCATGCTTCACTCCTCCTCCTGTTTCCAACGGGTTTTCTCTTTCTTCGGATAATTGAATCGTCATATTCTTATGGGGATACTCCCCAAGATACTTTTTGATCAACTCTGCGTGATGATGAATATTGATCACCACATCATCAAACCCCTGATGCCGTAGCTTCTGCAGAATAATCTCCAGCAGGGGAACTCCATACACTTCTACCAGGGCCTTTGGTCGGTCTCTGGTTATCTCTCCCAGACGTTTTCCCAGTCCTGCTGCCAGAATCATCGCTTTTTCTCTCATTCTGCAAATTTTAACATCTACCTATTTAAACACCTATTTAAATACCTATT
>CAYLJE010000090.1:6996-8646 GCA_964383915.1 uncultured Rikenellaceae bacterium | reverse complement strand
ACCTATTTAAATACCTATTATTCATCGCCCGTTTTCGAGTTTATCGAAAATCAAATACAAAAATTCCAATCACACAGTTTCTACGTATCCGGTTTCTTCCATCCGACACTGGCGGGTCAATCAACATTCATCCCTTCCTCCTGTTCCCTGTGGCGCAACACCACCTTCACGTCAAAATTTTTCTGCAGGTATCCGGCCAGTCGTTCAGCCATATATACCGAACGGTGTCTGCCTCCCGTACAACCAAAACTTACCATGAGATGATGGAAGTTCCTTTGCAGGTAATTTTCCACAGACCGTTCCACCAGGGCTTTCACATGATCAAAAAAATCCTGTACTTCTCTCCGTTCATCCAGAAAGCTGATTACCGGCTTATCCAATCCTGTCAGATTCCGGTAACTCTCCAGTCTTCCAGGGTTAGGCAATGCCCGGCAATCGAACACAAACCCACCCCCATGGCCGCTTTCATCCATCGGTAACCCATTTTTATAAGCAAAACTGGCAATATGTACCGTTAAACCAGGATAGGCTTGTGGAAAGCTCCGGAGGTTCTTGTTAGCGATAATATCTCCCCATACCTTCGTCAGCGCCGGTAGCTCCACCGGTAAAGATACATGACTCAATAAGAATTTCAGGTTATTCACAGCATAAGGGATACTTTGTAAAAAATGAGACTTCTGCTCATAGAATCCCCTGAAACCGTATGCTCCAAGAGCCTGCATGATACGGATCAGCACATATCCGTGAAAATATTCCATCCAGCCAGGAACATCCACAGAGATTTTCTCCCCGATTTTCTCTACATAGTAATCTCTCAGATGGGCTCTCACCTCCTCCGGCAGGTCAGCTTTGGCATCATACAACAGAGAAGCCAGATCATAATACAACGCGCCTCTCCTTCCTCCCTGGTAATCGATAAAAAAGGGTTCTCCGTTGATAAGCATCACATTGCGGGACTGAAAATCACGGTATAGGAAATAATCCTGTCCGGCAGAGACCAGATACTCCGTAAAACGGTTATAATCATCTTCCAGTAACTGTTCATCGAAAGGAATCTTCGCCAGCTTTAAAAAATAATATTTAAAATAATGTAAATCCCACATCATCGACTGTTTGTCGAAGGAAGCCCGGGGATAACAAACGTTATAATCTACCGTAGGACCGGCATCTATCTGAAATCTTACCAGATTGTCAATGACTTTCTCATACACCCCGGTGATCTCCTGCGTATAGCCTTCCTGGGCCCTCACCTCCGTAAGATAAGTGAAGAGTGTCATATTTCCCAGATCTTCTTCCAAATAAAGCATTTCATCCTGCGACTCTGCAAAAATTGCCGGGACAGGTAAACCCTGAGATCTAAAATGCCTGGAAAAAGAGAGAAACGCTCTGTTTTCTTTCCGGTCCGGATTATATACACCAATGGCAGTGGTTTTAGGTCCGAAAATCCGCACATATTCCCGGTTAGAACCCGAAGGAGGCAGTTCTTCCATCCGGACTACATCCTTCCCCAACCAGGACATGAAAAGAGAAGCCAACTGTATTTTTACATGATTAGTCAAGAGGTTAAATCTTTATAAAAATTTTACCCGTCGAAGATAAGGAATTTTGGAATTACCGGAAAACAGGGTTGCTGACAGAAAAAACAATTTA
>CAYLJE010000090.1:0-6896 GCA_964383915.1 uncultured Rikenellaceae bacterium | reverse complement strand
ATAAGGAATTTTGGAATTACCGGAAAACAGGGTTGCTGACAGAAAAAACAATTTAATAACGCCCTGAGCTTGACGAAGGGCCAATAACATAATCCGCCGGCTGGCGAAGAAAAAATGACGGGATTGAATAATTATTAGAAGTCCCCTAAAGGTTTTTTTATTTAAAATAAATAATATTTAAGTAATTTTACATTTAAAATTAGATTTTAAACAGACTAAATAAAAAACAAGTTAGTTCAATTAAAGACCTTAAATTCAATAATTTATAACTATAATAAGTGGAGGAATCATTATGATTACAGAAGACAGAAAAACAACAGTGAGTGTAAATCCCGGGGGCTATGCCAATGAATCCGGAAGAAAGGCAAATGGCTGACAAGGGAAAACCTGTCGTTGTTGAAAACAAAGAACCTGACTTATCGATTAAAATCTCCGGAATTGTAAAGAAAATTGATGAAATGTTACGTACATAAAATAAAATTTAATCGTTACTTTGATGTTGAATCCTGAAAAATGTAACGCAATGGAAATCACATTTCGTAAAATAAACCGCCCTTTTTCACAGCTTACTGTAAAAAAATATATTCAGGGATTGGTTGATTTCAGAAAAGAATTTCCCGGGAAAATAGGACTTGAAGTATTTCCAAGTAAAACAAATTTTCTTCTGGTAAAAAGTAAAATTCCTGATTTTGCACATAAACTATTTATTAAAAATGTGCAAATACATGATTTATCAGGCTATTGGTTAAGTGACTTTTATAGAATTACTATTGGCAGTTTTAAAGAAAATGAAATTTTACTAAATGCTCTTTTTGAAATTTATATAAACAAATAATAGGAGCATTATATTAGCAGAAACAATAAAAATTTTAGAAAATGAAGCTGAAGGACTCCTTCAGCATAAATGTATCGTGCCAAAAGAGAATTTGTATTTACCAAATCCGAACTTTATTGACGAGGTCTTAAGTCAATCAGACAGACCAATTTCTGTTTTTAAGCATTTATAAATAAACTTATCCGTATGCACAGGATTTCTGAGATAAAAGAATGATATTAAAAATCAGCCATTCTTAGGACCATATGTTAAAACAGCTTCTGTTTTGCTACAAATTACGGATGATCGCGGCGACCTGTTTTTTCCAAACTTTGTTACCTTTGCAACAGAGTAAATTTACAATGATGGCTATACCAAAACTTACGATTGAAGAACTAAACCGGATGAACCGGGACACCCTGATGGAGAGCCTGGGCATCGAATACCTGGAAACGGGAGAGGGTTATGTCAAAGCACGCATGCCGGTGGACCGGCGTACCATACAACCCGTAGCCAATATCCTGCATGGCGGAGCCAGTCTGGCACTGGCAGAAACGGTGGGAAGTCTCGGATCAATCTTGCTTATTGACGCCGATCATTATGACGTCAGGGGGGCCCAAATCTCTGCCAACCATGTCCGGCCGGTCACCGAAGGATGGGTTACTGCGGAAGCCCGGATTATCTATCAAGGGAAGCACACACACCTCTGGAATATTGATATTCGTGACGAAAACGAACAACTGGTCTCCTCCTCCCGCCTGACCAATTTTATCATCCCGAGACAAAACCCGTAACATTCCCTGCATGATCAACCTCCTTATGAAAACGGGATATCCGTTCGCCTCTTTCCGGTTTCCCGGAGAACAGGAGTTTATAAATATCGTCCAGACGGAAAAAGAACCGGTCACTTATGATCCCGGGGACATGGAAAAAGTCCGGGGTTTCCTCTTTTCGCCTTTCGATCCGGGCGGAGACTCACCACATTTCCTGATCCGCCATGATCTCTCCTACACCTGGAACGCGGCCAATCCGCCAAACGCCCCTATGGCATTATCCCTTCTCACGCCCCGGGCTGAAGAACCCCCTTTCCCGGGGATCTCAAAGGATGATTATCTGCAACAAATTCACAGCATATTACAAAAGATAAAAAACGGCGAAGCCCAAAAAGTGGTTCTTTCCCGGCCACAGGTGATCCCGTTGCCAGGCGTATTTGATTTCACAGCTTTCTTCGCCATACTGCATCGCACTTACCCTGATGCTTTCATTTTCCTTATCTTTCTCCCGGGCAGGGCGATCTGGGCCGGTGCCTCTCCGGAATTATTTCTGCGCCGTAGCAGCACCTATCTGGAAACAATGGCCCTTGCCGGCACATTACCAATCAACGGAAAAGGAGATATACCTCTATGGACAGACAAGGAAAGGAAAGAACAGCAGATTGTTACCGACTATATTATGGAAACCCTGCACACCTCCGGTACTGATCCGGCAGAGGTGAGTGTCCCTCATACTGTTTTTGCCGGACAGGTGGCTCATTTACAGACCAGCATCCGCATCCCATACCCTGGCGTTCATCAAAAGATATCCAGGCTCATAAGTGTCCTCCATCCCACGCCGGCTATCTGCGGGTACCCTAAACAAGCAGCCCTGGAGATCATCCGGCAGACCGAAACCTATAACCGGGAGTATTACACCGGCTTTCTGGGACCCTGGAATACCCGCTACCCTTCACAACTGTATATCAACCTGAGGAGCATGCAGTTCCTGCCCTCCTCAGGACAGGCAGTCCTTTATGCCGGCGGTGGAATTACAACTGATTCCGATCCCGAAAAAGAGTGGACAGAGACCGGGATGAAATTAAACACTCTTTTGTCCGTTTTGAAAAAAATGTCCAATTTTGCCGGATGATATCGTCTAAAGCATATGTGGGTCTGCTGGTTCGTATCTTCAAAGAAAAAGGATTGGAAACCATTGTTTTCTCGCCGGGTTCACGCAATGCCCCCCTGATCCTCGCTTTCACCTCCGAGCCGGCTATCCGGTGTCTGAAAGTGCCGGATGAACGTAGTGCTGCTTATTTCGCCCTGGGCTTAGCACAACAAACACATAAGCCGGTAGCCCTGGCTTGTACTTCCGGAACAGCCGCCCTTAATTATGGTCCTGCCATCGCCGAAGCTTATTACCAGAAGATACCTTTGGTGGTGCTTACCGCCGACCGCCCTCCCGAATGGGTGGACCAGGGTGACGGACAGACCATACGGCAGAACCATGTGTATGCTAATTACATCAAAAAAAGCTTTACTTTCCCCCGGCAGGGAGCTACGGATAAAGAACGCCTCCGTATCACAGACATTGCCAACGAAGCTTACGATATCAGTCTCTACCCTGAAGCCGGACCTGTACATATCAACTTCCCTTTCCCGGAACCTCTTTATGATTTCACCTATGACCCTGCCCTGTCTGTTCATATTACCAGGCATGTTACTGCCCCGGCAGCACCGGGTGAAGATCAGGTGCAGCAGCTCGCGGAGAAATGGAACCACGACACGAAGAAGATGATCCTCACCGGCCTGCTCCCTCCTGACAACAACCTGAAGAAACAGCTCATGACACTGTCGAAAGATCCTTCTGTTATTTTGCTCACCGAGACTACGTCTAACCTGAATATCCCCGGTTCTATCCATGGAATTGACAAAGTTGTCAGCACCATTACCGAAAAAGAAGCCAAAGCATTCACTCCGGACATTCTGATTACGGCAGGCGGTCATATCGTTTCCAAGATGATCAAAGCTTATCTAAGAAAACACCGGCCGGCTGAACACTGGCATATCTCCCCGTCCGGACAGGAAATGAATACCTTTCAAAGCCTTACCCGGGTTATCCCGTCCACTCCTGCCGTCTTTTTCTCCCGTTTTTTAACCGGCATACACCAGCGCTCCGGTCATTTCAGGGATATCTGGCTACAACGCGATGAAAGAAGTGAAAACAGGCATAAGCAATTTCTTGGCAAAGCTCCCTTCTCTGACTTGAAGGTCTTCGATATATTATTCAGGGAAATTCCTGAGGACAGTATGGTTCAGCTTGCCAATTCAACTCCCGTGCGGTATTCCCAGTTATACAAAATAAATAAAAGGATTTCTTTTTTTTCCAACCGTGGGGTCAGTGGCATTGACGGATGCATTTCCACTGCCGCCGGAGCTGCTTATGCAACCCAACACAAAACATATTTACTTACCGGAGATATTGCTTTTTTTTACGACCGGAACGGCCTTTGGCATGAGTATGTCTCCCCATTCTTTAAGATTATTCTTATCAATAACGGAGGCGGCGGTATTTTTCGCTTTATCGAAGGACCGGACAAAACCGGACACCTGGATATTTTTGAAGCTCCCCATCATCTGTCGGCCAGGCATGTAGCCAACCTGTTCGGGATCCAATATTTCAGGGCCGATGATGAAACATCGCTTGTCCGGGCCATCAATACATTGGCAAACTATCCGGAAACAGCTATTCTGGAGATATTCACCCCCCGGGAAAAGAATGGCATTATCTTAAGAGAATATTTTAGCAACCTGAAAAAATAAATTATTATGTCTGATAATAAACCTGTTAGAAAATGGGATAAAGTCAAGGATTATGAAGATATCCTGTTTGATTTCTGGAACGGCATTGCCCGCATCACCATCAACCGGCCGGAAAAGCGTAATGCTTTCCGTCCGGAAACGGTAAATGAAATGAGTGATGCCCTGACGATCTGCCGGGAAGACCCGGAAATCTATGTCATTATTCTTACCGGAGCAGGGGACAAGGCATTCTGCAGCGGAGGAGATCAGTCGTTCAAAGGCAAAGGAGGTTATATCGGGAAAGACGGCATCCCACGGTTGAACATCCTGGATGTGCAACGTAAGATACGTTCGATGCCTAAGCCGGTGGTGGCCATGGTCAACGGCTATGCTATCGGGGGAGGGCATGTGCTGCATGTAGTATGTGACCTGACCATCGCTTCTGAAAATGCCATTTTCGGTCAGACAGGACCCAAAGTGGGCAGCTTTGATGCAGGCCTCGGTTCCTCTTTCCTGGCCAGTATCGTAGGGCAGAAAAAAGCCCGGGAGATATGGTTCCTGAACAAACAATATTCGGCCATGGAAGCCCTGGACATGGGTCTCATCAACAAAGTGGTCCCTCCGGATAAGCTGGAAGATGCTACGGTCGAATGGTGTGAGATCATGATGAAACGCAGTCCCATGGCCCTGCGCATGATTAAACTGGGCATGAACGCTTCCCTGGACGGTCAGGTAGGTCTTCAGGAATTTGCCGGCAATGCCACTTTGCTTTACTACCTCACCGACGAAGCCCAGGAAGGGAAACAGGCTTTTCTGGAAAAACGGAATCCTGATTTCCGGAAATTCCCAAAATATCCGTAACCCCGTATTATTTTTTATATATTTTTGCATTGCATAATTGAGTATAAAAACAGGCTCATGAGTAAAGTTAAAGCATGGATCAAAGCTTTCCGTTTGAGGACCTTGCCTCTTTCGCTCTCCAGTATCATCCTCGGAGGATCCCTTGCTTATGCAAACAAACCATTCAGTTGGCTAACGACGCTGCTGGCAGTCACTACTACTCTTTTTCTTCAGATACTCTCCAACCTGGCAAATGATTTCGGAGACTACAACCACGGGTTGGATAACGGGGAACGGGTAGGTCCGCAACGTAGTGTACAGTCAGGAATCATCACCCCACATGCAATGGAAACAGGCATCATTATTTTTATCTTCTTATCACTGGTATCCGGTATCTGGCTCATTGTATCCGGCACCAGAAATATCCTTTCCCGGGAAGCCATCTTCTTTCTTATACTGGGATTACTTGCCATCGGGGCAGCCATCAAATATACTATCGGAAAGCATCCTTACGGATATTACGGTCTGGGCGACCTGTTTGTATTCCTTTTTTTCGGGCTCACAGGCGTTTTGGGTACTTATTACCTGAACACACACACCATGAAATGGGATATGCTTCTGCCCGCCTCAGCACTGGGGTGCCTCTCCACAGGAGTATTAAACCTGAATAACATGCGGGACATGGAAAGTGACCGGAAAAACGGGAAAAAAACACTGGCTGTTTTTCTGGGACCCACCCTTAGCCGTTATTATCACCTGCTGTTGTTGTCCCTGGCCATCATTCTCAGCCTGATTTATATTCTGCTCAATTACCACAGTCCCTATCAATTTATTTTTCTGATTATTTTGCCACCGCTTATACAAAATATCAAAGCTGTTTTTGCAGCCCGTTCCCTTTCCATCCTGGACCCGTTGCTAAAAAAACTATCCCTTACCAGCCTGCTCTATTCCATTGCTTTTGGCATTGGGATGTTGTTCTGACATACAGCAAATCCTAATACCTCCTTTAGATTTAAGGGTACTTCTAATAATTTCTTCTTGAAAGAAAGAAATTATTAGAAGTACCCTTAATCAATAAATTGGAAGAAATGATATATTATTTATATTTGCACCATAGATAACAGATCATTTTTTAAACAATAAATTTTTAAAAATGAAAAAACTTACTTTATTTATTTCCATGCTGTTTCTGGCAGGCGTTGTATTTGCGCAAGTAGGAGAAGCTCCCCTTTCAAAAGGACAAAAACAAATTAATTTCGGACTGGGATCGAGTAATTACGGTTTGCCTGTTTATGGAGGAATGGATTTTGCTATACATGATGACATCACAGTTGGTCCGGTCATAAAGTTAAGAATGGCCAACGATATTTCCATAGGCCTGGTAGGCCGGGGGGACTATCATTTTAACCGTGTCATTGGTATTCCAAAAAATTTTGATTTTTACGCAGGCGCCAGTGTGGGTTTTTTTGTCGGATATGGTTCGACAATGGATCTTAGCATCCAGGTAGGCGGACGCTGGTACTGGAATGACAAATGGGGCCTTAACGTCGAAATCGGTGGAGGCACCGGGTATGCAGGAGCTGTCGGATTGAGCATGAAATTGTAAATGGCATTTTTCTCTAATAAGTAATTAGTGTCCGTCCATAAAGTCAGTGTTTGATTCAGAATGTTCGAGTTCGAGGCTT
>CAYLJE010000089.1:0-10636 GCA_964383915.1 uncultured Rikenellaceae bacterium | reverse complement strand
TTCTTTTCCAAACTCCGATTCCAATACCCGAATTCCGGCAGATACTTGTTTTTCAGTCATCATAAATCGACCTCTAATTGATGTTTGAATTGCAGCAAAATAACGATATTTTAAATTAAAATTGTTTCTAAGATATCATATATAATATAAAGAATTACTTCAACAAAAGTAAATAAAAATATTTTATTCATTCGTAACAATTACCACTATTTCAATGCTATTTTATCGGATTAAAATCATTTTTCGCATCGCTTTTAATCCTGCTCCGGAAAGCCGACAAAAATAAACTCCACTGGGAAGATTCTTTGCATTAAATGCGATATGGTGCAGGCCAGTGTCCTGCCATCCCTTAAATAAAGTTTCAACCAATTTACCGCGCACATTATAAACCTGCAAAGCTATCCTATATCTTTTGGGCAATTGATAATAGATTATTGTTGTCGAATTAAAAGGATTAGGATAATTTTGCAGTAAAGAATATTTCTTTGGTATGCTATTAATTTTTTCATTTATTCCAGAAATATTTTTTGTTTGATAAACATAATTGAACCGCTCACCCGGAGCCGCATCACCATTCACATAGAAATCCATAATATTCCCATCTTCCTGCATGTTGTCGCTCCACTTAAACTCAAAATCCAGGCCTTCTTTTCCAGAAAGTCCTAATATAGATCGTGCGACTTTCAATTCAAGTTTGTTGCCTTGAACAGCATAAGCTGCAGAACCGACCTTCTTCCAAATCCAGCCGTACGTGCTCTTTTCAACAAGTGCAGAATCGCCGGGACTGGATCGGTTGATCACAAAATCGTATCCTTCCCAGCCAGTTGATTTATTGCGATCAGAATCGATAAACAGGCGCATCCATTTGGGATCCGTTTTTGGCGTCAGATTGTCTGCTGTTTCAACATAAAAATAAATATACTCATCATCTCGTGCTACTTTTGCCAATACAATATCATTGCGTCCGGTGTTGTTCACGTAGACGAGTTGATTACCCTGCCCCAGATGATTCCGATGTATTGTATCCCCCTTATAGTCCCAATATTCTGGTTTGACGTCTGACCAATCATCAAAATCGCCGATTTTTATGGTCTTTTTACCTGATGCAGGCTCTTGTTTTTTCATTCCTTTGAATTTGCGAACGTTGCTTATTAGCTGGATATAATAGACATCTCCCTTTGTACCCCATGACTTGACCGGTTCAATATCCCGACTTTTATCCCAATTATACTCATCGGGGAAAGCATTTGGAAACGGCACACCGGTACAACCTCCCCAGCTTCTAAATCGTCCGGCAATCCATTCGTTCCAACCTGTGACAAAGACAAGTTCCGGGTCGAGTTGTAAGGCTCTGTTCCACTGCTCCTGAAAATTAAGGCCATACAGATAGGCATCGGGGCGCGGATCCTGACCATTTGCGTGCGTGTAGCTGCGCCCATAGGTGCCCGGCGCATTAAAGGCATAGCAATGTCCGCCACTGGCATCGTTAGCGTTTTGCGCCACGCCAACGGGAACCTCTTCAAAACTCTGGTAGCCAACATAGCCGTGCTGCGGATAAACTTCGAGCCATCCCCATTGATCATTTCGAGTGCGTCCATTGACATAATCCGGCTGACCCGGGCGAAAAGTAAAAAAATCTTTGATTTCTGCAATCAGCTTTGCATCGTTCCCGGCCGCCAACTGAACCGCAACGTGGGGTTCAACATAGGGTATGATGTCGCGACGCGTTGAGTCCGGGGCGATATAAATCCCACATTCGTAATCTCCACTGACGGGCAGTCCGTTAAAATAACTTGTGGCCTGATTCTTACTATTAGCATTTTTCCAGACCCCAACTACCTCGGTCGGATCACTTAACACCCACAAATATTCACCAGGTTCCTGAGGGTTGAAAGTTAATTTTAGCCAGGCATTATCATTGAAATTTTCAAACGTCTTTTGGGCAATGGGATTGCCGGCTATGGTTGTATTATAACTACTATTCCATTTATACAGTGTCAATGTTAAGTTCCCAATATTATTACTCCAACTGGGACAATGGACATCTATAGCCAGGAAGGAAGAATCAGCGGTAAACCTTAATGCCGCCGTATCGCCGGGTTTTGCTTTAAGAATTTCAGGATAGGCCATAATTATAGGCTTGCCCTTCCACATAAACCATAAATCCCGATATAATCCAGGCTTGTACAGATCCGTGTACAACTCTTTAATCGAAGACAGGGCCCCTTCAGTTACACCAAATGGCAGCATAAAGGCGATTTGCGGCGTCTTGACGCCATCTTTTCTCGCTTGTTCCCAGACTTGTAATAGCTTTGTGTATGAAGATTTCCAGGTAAAACTCCCATTTGTGCAATCAAAAAATACGGCATCAATGCCTGCATCAGCTAACATTTCGGCATGTTTACGAAGCACCCATTCATCGGTTGTCCGATAATATCCAAACAGCGGCTCATCCCACCAGAAAACGCCGCCCCAGATGCCCTTCCAAGCCGGGTCATTGGGATCATTTGCAGCCTCTGGATGTTCTTTTAGAATCTTTGAAACATTCATAATAGGCATAAAGGTGGCCAGATTATCCGTATGCCAGGTCCAATAAAACATAGCCACATATTTACCTTCTCGCACCGGCCCAACCTCACTCTGCGTCGGCGTTGTCCGACCAAGAGCATCCGTCGCCGTCCAATAATCACTGTTGACTTTCCACTCTTGAGCAAAAATGCGTAATGGAAATAAGAATATTGCTATCAACAGTAAAAATTTGACCATGGATTTTTTCTTCATTAGGCTTCTCCATTTATTAAATTTATCTATTTATTTTTTCAACCCCACTTAAACACAATCAGGAATAGGAATTAATCATTTTTCATCCGCACACCAATTTTGTTCTGGGTAGAAATGGATTTTAATCTCTATCTTAGTTTCTTTCACATAAAACCATTGTCATTACTTTTCATTAAATGATACCCTATATTTAAATCTACGATTTGGAGCAGTATCCCCGTGCAAACAAAGTGAGATAGGATCCTTCAGTTCTTCTGGATTATCACTCCACTTAAAATCAAATCCAAATGAATTACCGTGGCAACCTATCAATTCTCTTGGAACACACAATTCCATTTGATTTTTCTTATAGCGAAAGGACAATGTAGCCACCTCTTTCCACTGGTTACGCTTGGCATTATATTTCATTAGCGTAGTTTTGGTGGAATCAAGAATTTTTTCATTAATCAGATAGTCAAAGCCATACCAACCTGTCGAAACATCCTGATCCGCATCAATTAAAAGTAGCATCCAGTTTTTATCCGTGTAGGGGGTCAAAGGCTGATCCGTTTGCACATAAAAGAAGATATTCTTTTTACTAACCGCCACCTTGCTGGTAATAATGTCATTTCTACCTGAGTTATTAATATAATGTAAACCACCATACCCAAGATGGTTGCGATGGAATACGTCGCCACGGGTGTCCCTGTATTCCACGGAAACTTGCTCCCAATCGGAAAAATCACCGTCAATCATAATTTGCTTAAATCCTTTTAATTCAGGAATTGGGCGCACGCCTTTATAACGCCGAATATTTATAACCGTTTGCATGTAATAATTGTCGGAATAGCCACCTTTCATAGGTTGTATAGTACGATTAAATTCCGCATTGTACTGATCAATAAATATGTAAGTGCTTGGACGCCGCATAAAACAAAACAACCTTTGGTTATCATATCTGAGAAATTTAGGGATCTTCTGATCTGGGGAAAGCTGGCCAACATTATATTTACCGGCAGTCCACTCATTCCAGTCGTTAAGATAAATGAAGCTGGGGTCTGCCTTCAAAGCTTCATCCCAGCGCTCCTGAAAATAAATTCCGTAGGCTTCGGGGTTCTCCACCGTTTTCTTCAAATAGGGCACATAAGCCACAACAGGCAAATCGTATTCATTTAGCTCCGGTTCACCATATTGACGCGACCACGATTTGCCAATCAGCGTGTGCGCATGTTGAGCCGGGGTAACGGCAGCTTCTTCTTTCATCCCCTTATGTGTGGCAACCAGAGCATCAGGATTCATCCTTCTAACCCGTTTGTCTCCCAAATCATAGCCAAAACTCCAGTTGTCTTCTGTTCCAACGTAACGTTTTCCATTCCATTTATAATAGCCCCACCACATGTTCCTTAAAGTGAAAAAGTTTTTCACCTCTTTGGTGTAATCCTTATAAAATTCTTTCGTATAATCTGGGTCGCCATAGTGCGGGTTATTCTTATCTGTTTTGGCCGATGGATCATAATGCGGATTGGGATGTTTGATCTTTTTCTGGTTAGCATTATAAAATGGATTTGCATTGTAAAGCAGTAAAGGTTTACCATCCCAGTAGAACCAGAGATCTTTGTATTCCCCTTTTTTGTAGATTCTATCGTACAGCTTTTGAACAACCGTAATCACTGGTCCATTGAATGCCCAAAAGATGAACTGCGGAACTTTATTACCATCTCTTTTTATCTTCTCCATCGTCGAAAAAATAACATTCCATTCGTCCCAATAAAGGACGGCATTGGTTACATCCATCACTAAAACATCCACACCAGCATCGGCAAGCATGGACATATCCTTGCGAATTACATATTCATCCTGACTTAAAAAATAGCCCATCTCCGGTTCACCCCAAAAATAGCTAGGCTCTTTACCCCAGGCTGAATGATTTCCGTCCAATCGGGCTTCTGGATGTTTTCTCAAAATTTCGCTAATATCGTATAAGGCCGGATTCTTCCTTTTCGCCTGCTTGGCAGTATGCCAGGTAACATAGAAAATTCCCACCACCCGCTTCTTGTCCATTTTTACAGGCCCAACCGCATTGATATCAGGCATAGTTCTTCCCAAGGCATCGGTAGCCACCCAGGTATCAGGATATAGGTCACGGTAATACGATTTTTGCTCCGCAGATGCCGTTTGATTATGATTTTCCTTGGCTACTGCAACACAGACCAACCATAAAATCACTAAATGAATAAGCAATATTTTTTTAGAGAACCGCCATCGTGTTGGCACATTTGCTCCTTGGTCCGTTCAATCCAACCGTTAAAATGTTTCGGGCGCAGTTCACTACGATTTATTTTTTTACCACCAGTCTCAAGCCAAATGGAATACAAATTAAGCCAATTCTTGCCGTGCGTTGGGCTATAAGTTTTTTTAAGATCAGAACATAACTCCACTACGGTACGCGCTCTGCCGGGACAGTTTCCTGCGGTTTGAATACCCCCCTGGATAGTTCGGCTTCGATCGATTCAAAACCACCTACATCATCAGCTTGCCGCCAATGTAAACTGATAGGGATTTTTTCCAGTTTTGCAAGAGACTCATCAACATCAATCCTTATTTCGGCATATTTTTCTTTTGCCAGTTCAAATGATTCTTCAATGTTCTTCGTTTTAATTTTAATTATCTCTTCTGTCTTGAGTAAGTAAAAATGTAGTATTTCGATTGAATTTTATTTTATTAACACCATCTTTTTTATCTGAGATAAGCTATGGGAATTTTGTTTTATCTCAATCCGATAAAAATAGACGCCCGAAGAGACTGGCTTTCCATTTTCATTCTTTCCATCCCATAGCACAAAATAGGATCCAACTGATTTATTTTCATCCAACAAATTAGTTACTTTTTGCCCGGCCAGGTTATAAATTTCTATTTTGACCCTTCCGTTTACAGGGATACTAAATCGAATGCGCGTCTCACTATTAAATGGATTCGGATAGTTCTGATATAATTGAAAATACAATGGCTCCTTTTCATCATTTTTGACCACCGTCTCCCCGGAAAAGATTTCTACGAAATCAATGCTGAATGAGCCGCTAGTTACATTGGTGGTCGGATCAACCCTTATCTGCATCAATGTGCCTTTCCATGAAGGAACGGTCGACATATCTACAACATAATCCCTATAGCACGTATCATTAGCAACTATGGAAAAATCCCTATGGTTTGCTTCTCCCCAAATTGGGCTAGACTGAGTGACAAAATAGATTTGAGCAGCAGTAGAATTAGAATTGTTTTTCATCCGGATCCTGATAAATTTATTGGTATTTATATTTACATTTAAATCGTTATTAGAATATACATATGGATCTATGCCCACAATTCGTCCGCCGATATAGCCTCCCTCTTGCCAGCCGAAACCAGCAATATCGTAGGCGACGTTCCAGCCTTCAGTATTGTTGTCAAAGTTCCAGATCATTCCCACCGCCCCTTTTGTGGTTGCAGAAGCAGTGTTGGAATAATTTGAATTTCCAGTTTTATTAAATGCGCCAATGCGATAATAGTATTTGGTTGAAGGTTCAAGCTGATTATCTGAATAGCTTGTATAATTTGGAGGGACAGTATCAATGGTAGCCCAAGCTGTAGTGTCTTTCACTGACCTATAAATGATAAACCCATCCTCATCATTTGAATTATCAGTCCAATTTAATTCAAGCTGGGTGGAAGAAATTGTCTTTATTCTTAGGTCTGACGGCGCCGCCGGTGGCTCAACAGAGAGAGTCTTGGCATATTGAATGTTCGAGTAAGCTGATCGCCCATATTTATTGACAGCCTGAACTCGATAATAATACACAGTTGACGCTATTACTGCCTTATCAGAATAGAACTGCGAATTTGCATCAAGGGTAGCGATTAGCTTCCAATTGCCCATAACACTATCCGATCGCTCTACTCTGAAATGTTCTTCATTAATTGAATTATCTACCCACTTTAAATCAATTTGCCCACTGCCAATTGCTGTAGCCACCAGATCAGATGGCGCATAAGGCGGTTTTTGGGCAACAGAAGTTTCACTGGCGAAATAAAAATTAAACCTTCTATCGGGTGCAGAGTCACCATTAATGAAAAATTCCGTTATGTCATTCAGTTTCTGAATATTATCAGCCCAATGAAAAAATAATGATATAGTTGTATCAGTCTGGTTGATAGCCATCCGGGGGATTTTGATCTCTATTTGGCATCCAGAATAGCGATAATTGATTTCAGCAGTTTTCACCCAATTGCTATCCTGCCAGGTGTGCAAGGTTGTAGTGCTGTCCGAACTTGGATGCAGATTTACCAGATAATCATAACCTTCCCATCCAGTGCTCTTATCTCGATCAGAATCGATAAATAACAACATCCAATTTTGATCAGTATATGGCGTTAAGTCTTGCGCTGTTTTGGCATAAAAATAAATAAATTTAGAATTATAGGCGACACGTGATTCCACAATATCATTTCGCCCGGTAGTGTTGGTGTAGATTTGCTGTTTATCATAGCGATAATAATTCCGATGAAATGTATCGCCCCGCGGATCTTTAAATACTGGCCTGACAGTAGCCCAATCGGAAAATTTACCGTCGATAGTAATAGCTGTAGAATCATAAGCCAGTTGCAAAGGCGACATACCCTTAAATTTCCGCACATTGGCCACAAATTGATAGTAGCGATTATCGGTATGACCACCTTTCATCGGTTCTATATCACGGTCAAACTCCTCATTATATTCATCCACGAAATAAGTATCTCCGTTCTTAATTCGCATATCCAAAAATGAATCTGGGTTTCCATCCTGCCCCTTAATCATCCTCTGAGCTATCCACTCGTTCCATCCGGTAACCATAATAACTTCAGGGTCAACCTCAAGGGCTCTTTGCCACTGTTCCTTGAAGTGTAAACCTTGCCCGGTAAACGCTGTCAACTTGTATTTGTTTAACGGAGGTTCTACATTATTGTGAAAACTAGCCCCCCGATTTGTTATCGGGTGCTCAGCTACAGAAACTGGAATCTGTTCAGGAACATTTGGGTCTGTATGCCAGCCCCAATCCTGTGGCGTGTGGTCAATCCACTGCCATTGATCTGGGTGACTTTTTGTATCGGTCCAGGCCCAACTATAACGAAAAGTGAAGAAATTCTTAGCTTCTGGAAACAACTCGGGATCATCCTTATCTCCCAAAATAAGAGGCTTGCCCTGCCAGATGAACCACAAGTCCTTATATTTAATTAGCGAATAAAATTGATCATAAAGCTTGTTTATAGTTTTTCCACTATTGGTATGGGTACAGAATACCACGTAGGGGGTTTGCAGCCCTTCCCTTCGCATTTGCAGAGAGATATTACAAAAGGCAATTACCTGATCCAAGTATATAAACCCATTGGTCACATCAAAATAAACGAAATCGACGCCCGCATTCACAAGCATTTGAATATTGCGGCGAATGACCCAGGGATCCTCGGCGCGATAGTAGCCGGCTTCTGGTTCGCCCCACCAGTGGAAAGCGCCATGTGGCCCATATTGCGGGTTATCTGGATTTTGTTGCAACAATTTCGTAATGTCATAAATGGCAGTGGCATTATGGGAACCGTGCCAGAGGAAATAAAATACACCAACGTACTTGCCGCTGCGTGGCGGCCCGGCTTGTTCGGGGGTGGGAAGCTCCCGACCCAAAGCATCGGTGGCCACCCAATTAGAATTATAAATTTGAATCGGAGGCATATTTTGGGCAAACAAATCGAAATTAACAAATAAAATAAATAGGCAAGAAAACAATATCCTTTTCATTTTCTTTCCTTTCACTTTTTATTACTTTCGTGGTATAACGAAAATCGTCGAAAAATATCCAACCGTCTTATTTACATTATTCCATTATTAAAAACAAAGAATCAATTAAATCAACCTGCACAAACGGGATGCTTACGCTATGTTTTGATCAATTCACTGTTTAATTATTCAAGCACTCCGACTATTAACGAATTATAAACGGAACATCAACCTGAACAGAAATTGGATGAACGAGCGGACTATCCAATTCTGTAAAAGAGAGCGGATAACGGGTAACGGCTCCCTTAGCTTTACACGTCAAAATATGGGTTCCTTTTTTAAGAGAACCGATGTAAATTTCAGTAGATGTTCCGGTTAAATCTCGCTTTACGGTCTGTCCATCAATATCAATACTAAACCCTTCCGGCCTTACTCCGGTTACAGCCCATTCCACAGAAATTTTAGGTCCGGCAACCACGGCATTCCTGAGTGGATTGGCCACAGTCAAAACAGTGCAGCCATTTGCTTTACCATTGTAAATATCAATGAGAGCCTGTGCGAGGTTCAGGAAATAGAACCCCCAACCGCCGTGGTCGCCACGGAATCCAGGTGCTGTCATCGAGACAGGCTCGATGTCGTCGCTCAATTCAACACTGTAGCTATCCAGATAAATATCTTTATTGGGGCCAAGACCATGTCCAGGGGGCTGCCCCGTAAATTCGTTAAATTGGTGAATAAGGATTACTCTGGGTTTATGCTTCAAAGCGACATTAAACGTTTCCGCCAGAGTTGCTCCGCCGCGCCTTCCATGAGCGCCGGGGCCAGTCCATCCCAAAGCATTAAAAAAAGCCGTACTAATTGTTGCCGCTTCGGCGACGCCATTTCTATAGGTAACAGGAAAGTCCGTTATGCCATCCATCCAGCTCCAATAACCAAATTTATCATGCCCCGTTGTTTGATTCTGTGATGACATCCACCGTACAGTAAAGTGAGTATCATCTACCTTTGTCTTTTCATTTGCTCGGATAGAATCCAATTTTTCTGCACTGTACCCTAAAGTTTGCTTAAAAAATGGTATTCTAAATGAAGCTTCTGCTCTGGCATTTGGCTGTGCCATTGCCCCAGTATCCAGGATAACAATCAAAGGCTTCCCCTCAAACTCCTGCCAAAGTCCGTTGAAACGTGGATTCCTCAGGTAATTTTGATAAATCCAGTCTAACTCCTCATTTAATGCCTGCATGGTTGCAGGCGGACCATTGCTCAGGCCCGGCATAAGAGCAACCTTTGGCACTGGCAGGCCTTCCATCCTCATCTCGGCAAGTACCTCCAATAAAAGTCCAGTAGCATGAATGATCATATTGGTGTAAGGCTTTCGCTCATTCCAATGCCTGCATCCCCAAATATGGTTTGACCAATCCACCAGAATAAAATCAACGCCAATGTCCATAAACCAGATTATGTGTTGCCGAAGAACATCGCGATTATAGGAATCGTAAAAACCGATAATCGGGACAGCCTGCGCAGTGGCCCATCCTTTGGCCCCTCTAGTAAACCACGGCTCCCATTCTATACCAAAAAGGGTTGCAGAACTCCTTCGGTGTGAAATTTCCCGACGAATCACTCGCAATTTGAGAACATTGCTGTGAATTCCCTCCTTAACTAGCGGATGTCCAACCATTAGCAAATCTCGCTCTTTCAATCCCATCCAACTATCCGTATCTGAAGGGACAGCAACTACTTCAACATATGCCGGACCGGGATTAGGCAGCGGAAGCAAAAAAATTGCCTTCCCTTGGCTATCCGGTCGTTCATGCGAACCCCACCTCCGTTGATTAACAAAAGGAAGCAGAATATATCTTTGCTTGTCTCCTTTATCGGGTTCAAACCTCGCCCTTATGATCACAGAGCGGCCCATTTCTACCTTAGTATGGTTAGCTGAAATAGTAAGTTCACTACCGATAGCAACATTGAACCAAACTAGAGCTAATGCAAATGCCATCCAAGCAATTATTCTAAATCGGTTCATCAAATCAATCACCAATCCTGTCAATAAAGATGCAAGACAACTAAAAATTTAGAATCTCTACCGTT
>CAYLJE010000088.1:0-10663 GCA_964383915.1 uncultured Rikenellaceae bacterium | reverse complement strand
TTTCTCCCCAATGGCCGGGGACTGATTCCCAATGTCTGTGCCACCAAATAGTGAAATGACTCCGGCAATACAGATAAAGCTCTTCGCCCTCCCGATGCATCAATGCCTGAACCTGATGGCCCTCCTCATGGGAAATCTCCTTCAACTGTTCTTCCTTAACCTCAAAATCCGGGTGGCTCCGCGATACCACCAGATAGTCATGCCCCCTCTGCATGTTCCTAAAGACATGAGGCTGGGGGAAAGATCGGTTGAGTTTATCAAAGGCGTGAGGCACCGAATAGGCATTTTTGCCCAATTGGATGTGCGGTCACAGGCCAGAGCTCTGACAATGTAACTGATGGATTGGCTGGCGTGGCGCCAACGAATGATTTCTCAGATGTCATAAATGGGATCCTTATTGTAAGCCACATCTTTCCTATTGATTTTCTGAAGGGGATAAATTATAGGTATAAGAAAAGATTTTGTAAAAAAATTTGCATAGCTCAAAAAAATAAAAAAAAGTACTTGACAAAATAAAATATATTTGTTATACTAACAATATCCAAATATATCATTTTATTGTCTTCATATAAAAACCAAATATTGTCCCCTGGAATGCGCAAGGCCAGGGTAGTTAATTTGTAAAATATTAATGTGCTTGTTGTATCAATTTAGTATAATTTACAATTTGCCAAATAGATTTTACATTAGCTATCATGATTTATTTTCACAAATGGTTCCAATTAACTTTTAATTCAATTATTTAGAATTGTTAATTTTGCTTGGTTATAAAATTATTTTATATTTTAATACATAAATGGGGCCTTACCAATTATTTTTAATTTCCATAAGAAAAACAATTTAAAAAGGAGAAATCACAATGAAAAGATTTTTTAAATTTTGGTTTTATCGACTTTCCGTTTTTTTATCTGTACTTTTGCTCGGTTTTTATATTAATGTCTATGCAAAAACATTAACGGAACCTTCTACAGGTTTTTCGATAACCGTTCAGAAAAAAAATGGCAATTATTTGTTAAAAACAAGAAAACCTAACTGGCAATTTAAAGGGAGCATTGGGCAAAAACTATCGGTTGTGAATAGCTCAAAAGGGGTGGATGGAATCGGCTCCTTTAATCAAATTTCATTTAGCTGGAATGATTTGTCTGTTCCAATGAAAGGTGATATTCGATTATATGTTAAAAAGCCTGTGGTTTTATTTGAGGTAATTTATGGAGATTCTATTCAAAAGGCAGGGAAGCCATTTCCTGAATTAACGGCATTTCCCAAAAATCTTAATATGTTTAGTTATAGGGATCACTCATTTGCACCTCTTGAATTTAATCTCCAGGAAAACAGTACTCCATGGTTATTTTTTAATAATAAGGACAACTGTTTTATTATTTCACCGGCATCAAATTTTATGATTGCAAGGATGATTGGCGATGGGAAATCGCTTATAGCCAGTGGATTTAATCAGAATTTAGCAAATTTACCTAAGGGTTTTTCACATAAAACATTGTTGGTAGTCGGCCATGGAATTAATCGGACGTGGGATATTTGGGGCCATGCTTTGACAGACTTGGAAGGGAAAAAGCGTCCAGCTAATGATGCAGATATTGGTTTGAAATATCTTGGTTATTGGACGGACAATGGCGCTTTTTACTATTATAATTATGATCTGGATAAGGGTTATGAAGGGACGCTATTAGGGCTAATGAGTTATTACAAAAAACAGCAAATTCCATATCATTATCTTCAGTTAGATAGCTGGTGGTATCCGAAAACATTCACCACTCATCAGGGCGAGAAACTCCAGCACCCCCATTCGAAGAATCCAAAGATGGCGGCAGGCAAATGGAATCGCCGTGGCGGGATGTTAGAATATGTGGCAGATCCAGGCGTTTTTCCTGATGGAATAGCGGGGTTTCACAAAAAATTGGGGTTGCCACTTATTACCCACAATCGATGGATCGATCCAGAAAGTCCTTATCACAAAAAATACAAAATTTCTGGGTTGGGTGCAGTTGATCCTCTATGGTGGAACATGATTATGAAAAACATTGCATCTTGGGGAGTGGTAACCTATGAGCAAGATTGGTTGAGTGCGATTTATGATGACTCGCCGCAGATGCAAACCACTACCTGGGCAGGAAAGACCTTTATGGATGATATGGCCCGTGCCTGTCAAGAAAGTGGACTCACAATGCAATATTGTATGGCTCAACCAAGGCATTTTTTGCAGGGGTCGAAATACAGTAATCTGACAACCATTCGCGTAAGTTTAGATGGATTTGGAAAGAAAAGATGGTATCCCTTCTTATTTGCATCACGCCTGGCTAGTGCGTTGGGTATTTATCCCTGGGTGGATGTTTTTCGCAGTACAGAAGTTCCCAATATTCTTCTGGCGACACTTTCAGCGGGAATGGTTGGCCCCGGTGATGAGATCGGCAAGGAAAACAAGGCCAATATTTTCCTATCGGTTAGAAAAGATGGTGTAATTGTCAAGCCAGACGTACCCATTGTTCCTGTTGATGAAAGCTTTATGGAATGTGCAAATCATAAAGACGCACCCGTGATAGCGGAGACATACACCGATTTTGGCTCATCAAAAATTCGATATGTTTTTGCGTGGAATAGGAGCAATAAGAAGAGAAAATTAATCGTTACCCCAGCTTCACTGGGGATTAAAAAGAATGTTTATATTTATAATTTTTTTGAGGGAAAAGGGAAATACTTGAGAAAGGGAAAGGCTTTTGCAGAAAAATTTGAAGAGAATATTGTTACAAACTCACCTTCTGACTATGAAGGCAAGGATTGGGGCTATTATATAATTAGTCCTGTAGGACAATCCGGAATTGCCTTTTTGGGTGATTTGGGCAAATTCGTCTCCTGCGGCAAGGAAAGGATTTCAAGTGTGGTTGACAATTCTAATAAATTAATCGCTTCTGTTATATTTGCCAGGGGCGAGAAGTCAATTACTCTTGATGGTTTTTCCCGATCAAAACCCAAGGTTAAAGTTCAGAATGGCAAAGCGGGCCAATTAGTCTATCATAAATCTTCCGGATTATTTAGGGTAAATATTTCACCCGGGGCAAATGTAAAATGGATCAAATCAGCTACTGGAAATGAAAGAACTGCTCAGGTAAAGGTAACATTTGAGCGGTAAAAGAGGATAAATATATACAATAAATATTGCCAAAAAAGAAAGGTAGGTGATGCAAAGATGGCCAATTGAATTTTGGGGCAGAATTAAAAAAATTTAGCATGGGTTAAAAATTGCGCATGGAAGGAGGTGAGAAAAAGATAAAAAAATTCCTTTTAAGAATAGTAATGATTAGACAATAATCCTCAAAAATTAAGTGAGGAGGGAGGAGAAATGAAACGTTTAGTAGGAATTTTTGTTTTACTTTTCTTGTTTTCTGTCAGTGCAATGGCTGGTACAACTGGTAAAATTGCAGGTAAAGTTACCGATGCAAAAACTGGACAGCCACTACCCGGCGTAAATATAATAATTGAGGGAACAAATCTGGGAGCAGCAACAGATGCAAAAGGTTATTATTTCATTATTAATGTGCTCCCTGGTGAATATACGCTGAGGGCATCGATGATTGGTTATCAAATGGTGCGGAAAACAAGTGTAGATGTTATTATTGATCGTACCACAACCATTAATTTTAAATTAATGCCCACGGTAATACATGGAAAAGCGGTAACCATAACTGCAACCCGCGCGGTTGTCCCATTAGATGTATCTAATACCCAACTCGTAATTGAACCCATTAAAATTGCCTCAACTAATTACCATCAAATCACAGATGTGCTTGCTTCCCAGCCCGGAATTGCTGGTTTTGGTGTCAATTCTAATAAGCCAATGATTAGAGGTTCAGATTATCGAGAATCAGCATTTGTAGTTGATGGCATGAAATTGACCGATCAATTGACAAGCCGCCCCTTTTATGAAATTAACTTAAATGCAATTAAACAGTTAAAAATCGTAACCGGTGGATTCAATGCTGAATATGGCAATGTTCGTTCTGGGATAGTCAATGTGGTTACGAAGGAAGGCGGTAAACATTATACTGGCGGAATAAATTTTCGCTACAGCCCGCCAGCATTAAAACACTTCGGGCCAATGATTTATGGAAAAGATTCTCCGATAGTCAAGCCCTTTACAAGAGCAGATTATGGCGCTTTTACTGGAAATAACTTTTTTGAGGGTTGGAATAAATATGCCAATGAAACGCTGAAACCGGGCGATCCACACTATGGAAAGCCATACGAATTGTTAGCTTTGTGGTTATGGCGGCACCGCTCCCTGGACAATTTGAATATGCTTCGTCGATTGGCCAAGGAGGGAAAGGTAAATGTAGACCTGAGCAAAGTAACAGATAAAGATGCTGTTTTTGAAGAGGGCAATTTACCCGATTGGCAGGGAAACTTCAGCCTTGGAGGTCCTGTTCCATATTTTCATAAGATAAATTTTTTCACAACATATAAACAGGAATTTAGTCAATATGCGGTTAGGATGCCAAAGAATTATCATGGTAGATTTGGAACGTTGAAGCTGACCAGTAATATTACAAAGGCAATCAAACTTAACATGGATTTCCTTTATGGTTGGCAAGAAGGTACCGGCGGAGGTAGCCAAGGGCCCGGGATAACAGATGGCATTACGAATAACCCGTTTGCGACACAGGGAGGAGGAGTTTTTGGAGATGTTTACAGGCGTATGACAAGTGCTAACAAGCTATGGTATCCGGATTGTGTTGCTGCTGGACAACAGTGGAGATATATGATGGGTTTGCATTTGACGCATGTTCTTTCGTCGAGTACATTTTATGAATTACGATTGTCGCAAATGTTAAGCCAATTTGCTGAAATTCCACATATGCGCAATACAGCGCCAATTCAGGGAAATCCCTGGCATGCACCTCACCTGAATTATGGTCGGATTGGTACCGAAGCCTATGCCGATTCAATGGCTAATGCAGGCGTGTATGGTTGGTCAAATTGGAGAAATTGGGCAAAGATTAATATTGGTGGAATCTGGTACGATGAAGCTCCGTGGGGTTATGGTCCAGTAAATTGGCGAGATGTCACTGGCGAATATCGAATGGAATCATGCAACTTGAGAAAAAATGACTCCATGACTCGTACGTATGATTTACGCTGGGATCTTACAAGCCAAGTAAACAGATATAATCAGGTAAAAACAGGGGTTGAGGTCATTCATGATCTAATACATGGATATTATGAAAGAGTTGACCCTTCCGTTAATAAGGGTAAAATCTATGTGGCTTTTGCTAAACCCTGGCGAGGAGCCCTTTATGGACAGGATAAATTGGAATTTCAGGGTATGATAGCCAATATAGGTGTACGCGTGGACTGGATGCATGAGGATAAAATGATAACATTGAACGGACCGATAAGCGATCGCGTAAATGGCCCGTTTTCTGTTTATCTGCAAGCTGGAAAAAAAGATAGTTTAAATCAGATGCCTTGGAAAAGTCGAAATGTAATTCGCATAAGTCCTCGTTTTGGTATTTCTCACCCAATTTCTGAAAATGCAAAGATATTCTTTAACTATGGCCACTTTTATCAATGGCCCTTTGCATATGATTTATATCACTATCAACAAAGCACAAAGCATGGCTACAGGATTGAGGATATTGGCAATCCGCTTTTATCTCCCCCCAGAACCATTGAATATGAGGTAGGCTATGCACAGAATTTGTTGAACATGATGGAGCTAAAACTAACGGGATATTATAAAGATGTGAATGGAGAATACCATTCGGTACGGTATTATTACTTGGATGGTACGCGTTATTCTACTTTGATTAATGGTGAATATAAAGATATTCGAGGCCTGGAGGCATTATTGGATGTTCGTTCGGGACGATTTATTACTGGATGGACAAGCCTGAATTATATGGTCTGGAGCAGAGGCTATTACGGTTTTGATCGGTTTTATGAGGATCCAAATAAAGAGCCCCGGCGCGTATCTAGCAGTATAACGCAGCCCTATTCCCGTCCAGTATTTAAAATGGATCTGAATTTTCATACGCCTTCCCAATTTGGTCCCAAGCTTTCTGGAATTTTTCCATTGGCGGATTTAAATATGAATTTCTTGTATACCTGGAGAGCTGGAGAAAAATTCACATGGAATCCCCAGGGCATTCCTTATGTAGAGGATAATATTCAATGGCGTCCTTACCAAATGACCGATTTTAGATTTACAAAGAGATTATTCAGAAAATGGCGGATTGAACCGGTGTTTTATATTGATGTTCATAATCTTTTTAACAATAAGAATATGAACTATCCTAGAGGATACGATTACAATAATGATGTAAATCGAGTTCTAACCGGCGTAAGTGGTAACTGGACATGGAACGATCACAGATGGTGGAAACATGAATTCTTAAAATATATGAATTCATTAAAAATCGACAAAGGTGATCGTCCGGGAGATTATCCTCATAATGGAAAGAAAACTTACATTCAAATGCCGGGATTTACCCCTTGGACATTTCTGGATAAGCGAGATGTCTTTTTCGGCATAAATATTAATTTTTATTGATAATAAATCAATTGCGACCCAAAGCTTTTTGATATGCTTGAGGATTTTTACGCAGGGAGGAATATGATATGAATAAAATATGGAATTACATTAGTTTTGTGCTATTATTGCTGTTAATAATGACCAATGTTACATTTGGTCAGGCAGAAAGAGATATTCCCCTTGGTACGATGGATTTTGTAGCTGACGAGGCATTTTCTGAAGATCAGATGTATTGGCCAATAGGATGGAATTACTTTAATACAGATGTTTTAGATGCATCAGGAGTGGATATCGGAGTAAAGATGAGTTGGACGGATGCATCGGGCGTAAAATGGCCGGTAAAAATTGCTGAATCCGTTTATCGGAAATTTTCTGATCTGGAACATGTAGTCATGCCCGTACCAGGTGCTTTTGGAAGAACCTTCAAATATCGCCCGCCCCACAAGGTGGTTGATGGCAAAGACTGGACAAATGTTCTCTTTGATCAGGATAAAGTTGATCAAAGCATTCCATCAGATGTTATGATCTACAACCATTGCAAAACCTGGGCTGGAATCGACATCGAACGCTGGTCTTATGGTTTTACTGACGCAAAAGACCAGAATTATGTAATTCTGGAATATAGATTTACCAATGTTTCTGGTGAACCTCGCAACGATGTCTATTTTGGATTACGGGCAGAATTAAATACTGGCAGCTACTATCCAGGATATTTATGGTCAAATTATTACGGCGCAACATATAAGGATTATGTAGCAGGTGATGCTTCTGCTGATTCCATGCGGGTATATTATGAGTGGATTGCAGATCAGACCAGCGCGACACCAAATGTGGATGACCGGGCATTTCCAGATCAGATTTGGGGTAATTTTACCAAACCACAATATCTTGCCGCCGCAGTTTTACATGCTGATAAAAGTGTTGATGACGAAAGTGATGATCCCTCCGAACCAATTAAGGCCGGATGGTCTCAACGGGAATTATCTCCAGATCTGAGTGTTTCTGATGCGAATGATATTTATCAGTTCCTGTCTACCCCGTGGGATCCAAAGAATCCCAATCTTTACACGTTAGGTAATGGAATGTATCGGGTTTTACCTCCTACTTGGGATCCTACAAAGGATGATCCACTTACGGAACAAGAAAAAACGGGCTTATTCAGTTTCGGTCCCTATCAGATGAAGCCTGGTGATGATGTACGTATAGTCATTGCTTATGCGGCTGGCAGTATCTCCGATCGCTTGGCAATTGATGTAGGTCGTGCCTATAATCCCGGATATCAAGCCATGCAGCCAAGAGTTCCAATGCCCTATAATATTAAAGATAAAAAAGGCAATATTGCGTTTAATGTAAAAGGAAAAATACTAGACAGGGCCACTAAAGATGCAATCTTGAATACCGGTAAAGATTCTGTATTTGCTGCAATAGGTCAGGCGATTCATATCTGGAAAAATTCAAATGTAAAATATGGACAAGGAACATTTGACGTGACTATGGCTCCGGCATCTCCTTCCTTAGAAGTCAAATCCTTGCCTGGCGAAATTTTATTAAAGTGGGGAACAGAAGCGGAGCAATCTGGTGATGTAGCCGGGTATCGAATTTACCGAAGCTATTGGCGTCCGCCATCAGTTACCATTCCAACCGATACAACCTTCATATTGGTTAAGGATATTCATGGAACAAGTATTCATCAATATGAAGATAAGGATGTCATTCGGGGTCAGGATTACTACTATTATGTAACGGCCTATAATACCCAAGGAATTGAAAGTAGTCCTTTGCTCAATCGGACAGGTGCTTACAAAACAGGTGCGGACAAGCTTCAGGAAGCTGCTTCTCCGGCCAGACCGCCTGATAGCCAATGGAAGAGCCAGGTTGTAGTTGTACCAAATCCCTACCATGCCAGGGCAATGCATAAATATGAAGGAGCAGAAATCAAGTTCCTAAACCTGCCGGCCTATTGTAATATCTACATTTATACCATGACCGGTGATAAGGTTCAAGTTCTGCATCATAATACGGGTACTGGAGATGAACCTTGGGAACGACAGGAAACATTTTCCACTATGTCTATTGTAAGTGGGATCTATATCTATGTCGTACAAGAGCTGGATGGTCCTAATGGAAGCCCCACGGGGAAATTTTCCACAGGAAAATTTATAGTCGTAAAATAGAATATCTCTTATCATTTGTGGGTTCGAAAAAGGAGGCACAAAGATGAAAAAAATATTAACATCTTTTCTAATATTAGGGCTTGTCTTTATTGCTATGGACACATCACTGCGTGCCCAGGCAACAAAATACGGTCAAGCCGGTATGACATTCTTGAAAATCGATGTAGGAGGCAGGACGGCAGGCATGGGAGGTACAAGCGTTGGCGTTGTCAATGACGCCTCTGCAATGTTTTCCAATCCCGCTGGATTAGCAGGCATAGAAGGGCTGGATATATTGCTGAATCAAACAAACTGGATTGCTGATATAAAGGAATATGCTGGAGCAGTTGCCTATGGATTGGGAAATTGGGGAACATTTGGTGCAAGCTTCATCAATATGGATTATGGAACCTTTACTGAAACGTGGCCCTATGAAGGATTTGAGCCGGTAATGATGGATAAGGGATACATAACGGGCAATAATTTCACTGTTGGTGAATATGCACTTGGAGTTTCTTATGCCAGACGACTGACTAATAAGTTTTCAATTGGTGGACAAATTAAGTATGTGAAACAAAATCTGTACAAAACCCTCATCTGGAGCGAATTTCAGGGAAAACAAATCTGGGTTAACAATGACATCGGCGTTATGGCTATGGACTTTGGAACGCTCTATTACACCGGATTCAAAGACTTGCGTTTTGGAATGTCGATGCGGAATTTTTCCCGGCAGGCCCGCTACGCGATTCAGCGTTTTGATTTACCCTTGACGTTTAGAATCGGTCTGGCTATGGATGTTCTAACCCTATTTAATGAGGGACAGAGCAAGAATCATCTAACCTTGGCCGTGGATGCCCTGCACCCAAGGGATTACGATGAACGTCTGCAGGTAGGCGCCGAGTATGCGTTTATGAATATCTTTTCACTGCGAGCAGGATATAAATTCAGATACGATGAAGAAAGCTTTTCCGCCGGATTTGGTGTTAAAAAATGGTTCGGAAATTTCGGTGTCCGTTTAGATTACGCCTATTCTGATTTTGGAAAGTTCTTTGGTTCGGTTCATCGGCTGTCATGGGATTTTTATTACAAATAATTGATCTGCGATTGATTGCTCTTATCCGGTGCTAAAAGCTCCCTTAAAAGTGTTGCCCTGTCACTGTAGTGCAGGGCAACACTTGACTAATTTCTGGTGGGGAGTATCTTTATGCAGATAAAAAAAATATTTGGCTTTTTGTGGTTTTTTTTGTGCTTTAAAGTATTTCAGATATTTGCAGGCTGAAAAATTTTTTATAGAACAAAATTACATCGGAAGTTAATTTTATTGAGATAGAAATAGTTACAATTATTTGCAATAACCTGTACTTTTTGGGTTTTATTGAAGTGCAAGTAGTTTTTCAGTTCTTTGAGGAATAGTTCAATTTCCTATCGGAGTTGGTAAAGTTCGATAATCCGTTCATCGATCAGTTTGGTATTATTGCTTAACATTATCTTGTCTGAATGGGGTTTTATGCCGTTTTTTGCGTTTTTATTTTCTTTTGGTATTTTGGGCGATTGTGTTGAAAATCACCGGTTCTGTTATATTTGATAGCATCGAGAAGTCAAAAACTCTCAGTGGCTTTCCCCTCAATCAAAACCCATAGTTAAAGTTGAGAATGGCGAAATGGGCCAATTAATCTATAATAAATCTTAGCAATTACTTAGAATAAATATTTCACCTAGGACAAAAGTAAAATGGGTGAAATCGGCTACTGAGAATGAAAATATTGCTAAGGTGAAGGTAATATTTTAATGGTGCAAAGATAATAAGTTAATTTAACGCGTTACGGATTATGAACAAATTCAAATAGAGAAGTTGGTTTATATTGGATAAAATAGAAAAATGCCTTTTAAAAGATCGTTCTTAAAAGAAAAAGTACCCTCGACATAGGCAGGAGGTAATTATAATGCGCAAATTATTTGTTATTAT
>CAYLJE010000087.1:6667-10696 GCA_964383915.1 uncultured Rikenellaceae bacterium | reverse complement strand
AATAAATCAAAACTTAATCCGAGTTGAAAATTCCGGATCAAAAATTCATAAAAAAGACAAAAAGATTTATGCCAGAGTATGTGCCCGTCCTAATAAAGAAGCAGTACAAATATATGAGGCACTTGGCTGGAGGCATAGACCTTATATCAAAAAATTAAATGTAGTGACCCAATTGTAAATTTTAAAAATATACACTGCTAAAGATGAATACTTTACACTTATGTATTTTCAACTTGGGTTAAAATATCCTGGCCCTTATAAGATATGCCATGGCATTCAGGGAGAAAGTTGCATTTTCTGTGTGGCAGGTTATGATGTTATGTTTTTACAGCAGTATTTCACTTGCCTTTTCTTTAAAAATGATATTTTTTCAGTGAGCCTTTGTATATTTACGGGATGATTGCATTTATTACGTTACGTTTTTGGGATATCCTGGATATTCTTTTGCTGGCTTTGCTATTGTTTGAAACTTATCGCCTGATCAGAGGAACAGTGGCGATGGATATCTTCGTTGGGATATTTCTGGTGTATATTTTCTGGCTGGCAGTTCGTGCCCTGCATATGGAGATGATGGCTTCGATATTGGGACAGATTATCGGGGTGGGAGTGATTGCACTGATTGTTGTCTTCCAACAGGAAATCCGGCGTTTTCTTCTATTACTGGGAAGTAAATATGCCAAGGCCCACTTGTTTAAGTTTTCCGGCTGGACTACCCCCGGGGAGAAAACAATGACGGTTGAGTCATTGCGGGAGATTATGAATGCGGTAAAAAACCTGTCTTCGACACTGACAGGAGCACTCATTGCCATTTCCCGTGAAGGAGGCCTGGAAACAGTGATCGGAACGGGTGACCTGATCCATGCCAATATCAACTCGCGTTTACTTGAATCGATATTCTTTAAAAATAATCCGTTGCATGACGGTGCTGTGATCATTCAGCATAATAAGATTGAAGCGGCCAGATGTGTCTCGCCGGTTACAGAGAATATTTTTCTCCCGGCTAAATATGGAATGCGCCATCGGGCAGCTCTGGGCCTGGCTGAAAAAACCGATGCCGTTGTGATCGTTGTTTCAGAAGAAACCGGCGAAATTTCTCTGGCCTATGATGCGGAAATACACTTTAATTTTTCTCCTGAGAAACTCAGAGATGCATTGAAAAAATTACTATTATAAACTCAGAATCTAATAGTTAATATGGGCCTGGAAAAAATATTTGGAAAAACGCTGGTTTCCTCAGGACATCTGAATATCACTGTTTACAGCCTTATCGAGGTATTGATTATTCTCGCTGTTACGTGGCTTGTTCTTCGGTTGCTTAAAAAACTTATCCTGAAATCCGGAAGATTAACCAAGGTTGACCATAGCTTCCGTTATACGTTATTTACTTTTCTAAAATATATCCTGTGGGTCTTCTCAATATCAATGGTCTTACAGTCAATAGGCATTAAGCTTACTTTCCTGATTGCCAGTTCTGCTGCTTTATTGGTAGGTGTTGGTATGGGATTACAACAGATTTTTAAAGATATCCTTTCCGGCGTTTTTCTGTTGTTTGAAGGGATTATCAGAGTAGATGATATTGTAGAACTTGATGAATTTGTCGGAAGGGTACTGGATATTGGGGTCAGAACCACGAGGATCATGACACGTGATAATATTATTATGATCATTCCAAACTCTAAGTTTATTGAAGGGAATGTGATCAATTGGAGTACCATAGATGAGCAAACCCGGTTTTTTGTGTCTGTCGGGGTGGCCTACGGCTCGGATGTGAAAAAAGTAGAGGAACTGTTAATTTCCTGTGCCCTGGTGCATCCAAAGATCTCAAAAAAAGTAAAACCTAAAGTGAGATTTGAAAATTTTGGCGATTCCTCACTGGATTTTAAACTTTTCTTTTTTTCAGAACACGGTTTTAGGGTGGAATGGATTAAGAGTGACTTGCGTTTCTGTATTGACCGGAAATTCAGAGAAAATGGAATTCAGATACCTTTCCCGCAACAGGATGTCTATCTCAAACAGACGGGGGGTGGTAATCCGGTTTAGTTTCCGTTCCATCCCGGAATGTTTGTCAGAATCTATCTTGCATCGTCTTTTTTTACAGGTTGGCGGATGTAATGATTGGCATTTACTATGAGACTTATCCTGTTGTTAGTTTGTTTTTTTGTGGAACAGGTCAATGGCTTTGGATTCTTCTCCATGCAGTATCCTTTTGATATTCGTACGGTGTGTATAAATTAGTAGCAAAGCAATCAGGATTGAAAAAATAATCAGGGATACATAAGTTGTTCTGAAGATAAAAATAACAGATATGGGAAACATGACACCTGCTGACATAGAGCTGAGTGATACATAATTTGAAAGAAATAGTACAAGTATGAAAACGCCAATGCTAAGAAGGGTAGGATAGGGGGCAATAGCGAGTGCCACGCCAAGGAAAGTAGCAACTCCTTTTCCACCCCGGAAATGTGCGTAAACAGGGAAAATATGTCCCAGTGCGGCAGCGGTCCCCAGGAATAGCTGATAGGTCATAAAAGACTCGGAAGGCTCGGGAAGAAGTTGGGAATAATGAGCCAGCATTACTGCCAGCCAGCCCTTGAATATATCAAATAAAAGAACGGGAATACCGGCTTTCCACCCCAATATACGGATAGAGTTGGCAGCTCCTGCATTTCCGCTGCCATGTTTACGAATATCCAGGTGGAAAAATATCTTCCCTATCCAGATCGAGGTAGGAATGGATCCGATCAGATAAGCGGCGAGTATCAGAGAAAAGTATAGGGTCCAATTCATATCTTTCGAATGTTCTTTGCAGCAAAATAAATAATTTTTATTCGGAAAACATAACCGGAAATATATTCCCCGTGAATAAGAAGAACGGACGTGGTGCTCCGTTCTTCTTTAAAAAATATGAAAGTGATTTCAGATTAGAACAAATGCATGTTATCCAGAACATCCATAACTTCACGGACAGCCTTGGCAGAAGCATCGAGTAGTTCTCTTTCATGAGCATCCAGCTTGACTTCGATGATTTCTTCAATGCCATTCCTGCCAAGTTTTGCCGGAACGCCGATATAAATATCTTTCAGACCGTATTCTCCCTTAAGGTAGGCACAGACAGGAAGGATTCTTTTTTCATCTTTTACGATGGCTTCTACCATCTGTCCAACGGCTGCCCCCGGGGCAAACCATGCAGAGGTGCCAAGGAGCTTGACAATCTCACCACCACCGCCTTGTGTCCGTTTAACGATGGTATCCAGTTTTTCTTGTGACATCAACTGGGTAACAGGGATACCACCTACTGTGGTATATCGTGGTAAGGGAACCATAGAGTCTCCATGACCTCCCATCAACAAGGCCTGTATATCTTTTGGGGACACGTTCAGTTCCTGAGCAATGAAAGAACGATACCGGGCTGTATCCAATATCCCTGCCATTCCAAAAACCCTGGATGTGTCCTTTTTGGTAGCCAGGTGAACAGCATAAGATAATACGTCAAGCGGATTGGTTACGACGATGATAATAGCGTCAGGAGAATATTTATTTACATTCTCGGCCACTGATTTCACAATAGCAGCATTGGTGCCGATCAGGTCATCCCTGCTCATTCCGGGGCTCCTGGGTTTTCCTGAGGTGATTACTACAACCGTTGAATCGGCTGTTTTGCTGTAATCGTTGGTTGACCCGGTAACCCTTGTATCGAATAATTGTACCGGCGAAGACTCCCACATATCCAGGGCTTTTCCTTCCGCCTGATTTTCGATAATGTCAAGGAGCACAACCTCGTTAACGATGTCTTTTTGAGCAACTACGTTGGCAACAGATGCTCCAACATTTCCTGCTCCGATAACTGATACTTTCATGATGTTTTTCTTTTAAGGTTAATGAATGATTATTTCTTTGTTTTTTTCTTATCCTTATTATCTTATGTCATTTCTTTTAAGAGAAGCAAAATATTGCGTCTCTGCCATTTTATCTATTTGTTTTTGTCATATTGTTGTCTTTTTAATTCTTATTTAAATGTTCCGGACAGAT
>CAYLJE010000087.1:0-6567 GCA_964383915.1 uncultured Rikenellaceae bacterium | reverse complement strand
CTTTTTCCTTGTATTCCTGAGCATCTACAACGGCCATGGTAGTCATATCCACAATCTCACGCACTGAACACTCCATCTGAAGCACGTGGATGGGTTTACGAATTCCCATCAGGATCGGTCCGATGGCTTCCGAGCTGCCTATTTCCTGCATCATTTTATAGGCGATATTTCCTGCATTAAGCGAGGGGAAGATTAATGAATTTACCTGATGTCCTACAAGTTTGGAGAAGGGAAACTTAGATTCCAGCAAGGATGAGTTAAGCGCAAAATTAGCCTGTAACTCGCCATCTACGATCAGTTCAGGATGATTTTTATGTAATATTTCCACAGCTTTTCTTACAATACCTGGTGTCTGGCCTACCTGTGCCGATCCGAAATTGGAATAAGATAATAATACGATATGAGGCTCGATATTAAATTTAGTTACCTGGTCAGCCGTCAGCAATGCAATGTCAACCAGTTCTTCTGCCGTGGGGACAACATTAACGGTAGTATCTGCAAAAAAGAACGGTCCTTTCGGAGTCATCATGATATACATCCCGGCGATGGTACTAACGTTGGGTTGTGTACCAACGATCTGAAGAGCCGGCCGGATGGTATCTGCATATTTGCTTTTATATCCGGATATAAAAGCATCTGCATCTCCTGCCTCTACCATCATGACACCAAAATAGTTCGGATTATGTGTTATACTTTCTGCATCATCCAGGGTAACCCCTTTCCGTTGTCTTTTTTCAAATAATATCCTGGCATATCTTTTTCGTATTTTGCTTTCAGCAGAAGAATGAGGATTGATTACTCTTACTTTTTTCAGTCCGAGGTTGTTGTCTTCAATGATTTTCTTAATCTTTTTCGAATCTCCCAGCAGGACTGGTTTGGCTATACCTTCTTCATAAACAATTTCTGCTGCTTTCAATACATTAAAATTATCGGCATCGGCAAAAACTACCTGTTTGGGAGATTCTTTGGCTTTGTTGGTAATAACACCGGTCAGTTTATTGCCAAATCCCAACCGGTTATTAAGAGCTTCACGGTAAGTATCCCAATCACCGATTTTTTTACGGGCGACGCCGGTTTCTACAGCAGCTTTGGCTACCGCCAGGGCAACTGTAGATATTAATCTGGGATCCAAAGGTTTGGGGATGATATAATGACGTCCGAAAGTGAGATTTTTTGTATTATAAGCGATATTTACCACTTCGGGGACCGGTTGTCTGGCAAGGTTAGCCAGCGCACTGGCGGCAGCTTTTTTCATTTCTTCGTTAATAGTCCGGGCACGTACATCCAGAGCTCCACGGAAAATAAAAGGAAACCCGAGCAAATTGTTGAGCTGGTTGGGGTAATCGGAACGTCCCGTGGCAAAAATGATGTCTTTACGTGCCGCAATGGCATCTTCATATTTTATCTCGGGTTGCGGATTGGCCATGGCAAAAACGATTGGGTTTTTGGCCATCGTCTTGAGCATCTTTGGCGTAAGAACATCGGCTACGGACAGTCCCAGAAAAACATCCGCTCCTTTGATAGCCTCCTCCAGGGTTGAAATTTTCCTGTCGGTGGCGAACAGCCTCTTATATTTATTCAGATCTTTCCTTTTTTTGGTAATAACTCCTTTGCTATCTACCATGACCACATTCTCAAGCTTTATCCCGAAAGAGACATATAGTTTGGTACAGGATATAGCAGCGGCTCCGGCACCATTAACTACCAGTTTAAGATCTTCGATCTTTTTTCCTGCCAGCTCCGTAGCATTTAACAAACCGGCTCCGGTGATGATGGCAGTACCATGTTGGTCGTCATGCATGACCGGGATATCCAGTTCTTTCTTGAGTCGTTCTTCAATCTCGAAACACTCGGGAGCTTTGATATCTTCTAAATTAATGCCTCCGAAAGTAGGAGAGATCAACTTAACTGTTTGTACAAACTTGTCAACATCTTTGGTGTTGACCTCTATGTCAAAGACATCGACATCTCCGAATATTTTAAAAAGCAACCCTTTCCCTTCCATAACCGGTTTGCCGGATTCAGGTCCTATATCTCCCAGTCCCAGAACAGCGGTTCCATTAGAGATTACGGCTACCAGGTTGCCCTTGGCGGTATATTTATAAACATCTTCGGGCTTTTTTTTGATCTCAAGACAAGGGTCGGCTACTCCCGGAGTGTATGCCATAGATAAATCACGCTGGGTGCTGTGCGGTTTTGTCGGGATGACCTCAATTTTTCCGGGACGCCCCTTGCTGTGATAATCAAGTGAATCTTTTTTATTTATTTTAGACATTTGTAGATTTGTTTTAAAATTTGTATGATATAAATAGAAAGGATCTTTTACAAATCTATGAATTATTATGAACTAAATAAATAATAAATCTACATTTATGCATATGTTTTACGATAGTTTTTTTATATCAGGTTGTAAAACATATGAGTTAAGGATACAATTAGTAAAATAATGTCATAATTTTATTGTTCAGAATTTATACTAATTTAATAAATTATTTATCATTAATAAAAAATAAAGAATATGTCAACGTTAAAACAAAAACTACAGGAAAAAATTGAAGGATGGCGTCCCCGTACCACTAAACTGATAAAAGAATATGGCGACGTCAAACTCGGAGAAGTATCCATTGGGCAGGCTATCGGTGGAATGCGAGGTGTGAAATGTCTGGTTACGGACATATCCTATCTGGATCCTTATGAAGGGATCCGTTTCAGGGGTTATACCATCCCGGAGGTATTGGCCAGGTTGCCCAAAGCACCGGGGCTTGAATATCCTACCGTAGAGTCTTTTTTCTACCTGCTATTGACCGGGGATATCCCAACGGCAGAGGAAGCTGAAGATGTACTTCAGGAATTTAAATCCCGGGCCAGGGTTCCACAGTACGTATTTGATGTAATCAATGCGATGCCGGCAGAGGCTCATCCGATGGTCATGTTTTCTGCTGCTATACTTTCGATGGAAAAAGATTCCATCTTTGCCAGGAAATATAAAGAAGGTATCAGTAAGATGGATTATTGGGATTCAACATACGAAGATGCAATGAACCTGCTGGCTAAACTGCCTGAGATAGGGGCTTATATTTATCGTAAGAAATTTAAAAACAATGACATCATTGCTCCGGATCCCGGCCTTGATTTTGGTGGGAATTTTGCCCATATGATGGGGGTAGCCAAGCCTTATGATGATCTGTCCCGTTTGTATTTCATCCTGCACAGCGATCATGAGAGTGGAAATGTCAGTGCCCACACAGGTCACCTGGTAGCAAGTGCCCTGTCGGATATCTATTATGCTATTTCGGCCATGATCGATGGCCTGGCTGGTCCATTACACGGGTTAGCTAATGAAATGGTGCTTCGCTGGATACAGGGAGTGATGGATAAGATGGGTGGTAAAGTGCCTGACGAAGAGGAAATGAAAAAGTTTGTTTGGGATACCTTGAACTCGGGCCAGGTAATCCCGGGGTACGGCCATGCAGTACTTCGTAAAACAGACCCGCGTTATATGGCTCAAAGGGAGTTCTCCATCAAACACCTGCCGGATGATCCAATTTTTGCTTATGTGGATATTTTATATAAAGTAGTTCCTGATATCCTCAGAGAACATGGAAAGGCAAAAAATCCATGGCCTAATGTGGATGCTCAGTCAGGTGTAATTCAGTGGCATTTTGGCGTTCGCGAGTATGATTTCTATACAGTTTTGTTTGGTATCGGACGTTCTTTAGGCGTGTTGTCAAATATTATATGGGACCGTGCTCTTGGTTATCCTATCGAACGGCCCAAATCGGTTACGACAGCGATGCTGGAAGAAGTGGCCGGAATCAAATAATGTTTTCCTGAAACAAAAAAATCCGCAGAATTTTTCTGCGGATTTTTTTATATCGGAAAGAGACTTATTATCTGTTACTCAGTTTCTTCTTTTGCAGCCGCTTGTGCTGCTGCCAGTCGGGCAATGGGTACCCGGTAAGGGGAGCAACTTACATAATCCATACCTACGCGGTGGCAGAACTCAACCGAGGAAGGTTCTCCGCCGTGTTCACCGCATATACCCACCTCCAGGTCAGGTCGCGTGTTTCTTCCTTTTTTGATGCCGATGTCTATAAGCTGGCCAATGCCCTCCTGATCCAGTACCTGGAAAGGATCATTTTTCAAGATACCTTTTTCAAGATAAACAGGCAGGAATTTGCCGGCATCATCTCTGGAATAACCAAATCCCATCTGTGTGAGGTCGTTGGTGCCGAAAGAGAAAAATTCTGCTGATTGGGCAATCTGGTCAGCTACCAGGGCGGCCCGCGGGATCTCGATCATGGTCCCTACCATATAATCAATTTTATCCCCGCGTTCTTTAAACACTTTTTCTATCATATTCCGGATGATCTCTTCCTGCATCTTCATTTCAGCCAGGGTCCCGGTCAGCGGAACCATGATCTCCGGTTTGGCATGGATGCCTTTGGATTTCAGATTCAGGGCAGCCTCGATAATCGCACGTGCTTGCATTTCAGTGATTTCAGGAAAAGTGTTTCCCAGACGGCAACCCCGGAGTCCCAGCATAGGATTAAATTCTTTCAGTTCTTCTACTTTTTCTTTGATTTTTTCAATAGGGACACCCATTTCTTCGGCCATTTCTTTCTGGTTGGCTTCTTCATGAGGTAGAAATTCATGGAGTGGCGGGTCGAGGAGTCGTATGGTTACAGGAAGGTCATGCATCACTTCAAAGATGCCCTCGAAGTCACCTCGCTGTATAGGCAGGAGTTTATCCAGTGCTTTCCGGCGGCCTTCTTCATCTTCGGCAAGGATCATCTCACGCATGGCTTTGATACGGTCTCCTTCAAAGAACATATGTTCGGTACGAGTCAGGCCAATGCCTCTGGCACCGAAGCCACGGGCTACTTCCGAATCATGTGGTGTGTCAGCATTGGTGCGTACTTCCATCCGGCTGTGTTTATCGGCAAGTTTCATCAAATCGTCAAAATCCCCACTTAATGTAGGATCAACAGTATCAATTTTTCCTTCGTAAACTTCGCCGGTGGTCCCGTTCAGAGAGATCCAGTCCCCTTCTTTCCATACCTTATTGTCTGATTTCATAGTTCTCTGTTTGTAGTTTACCTGAATACTACCTGCTCCTGACACACAGCATTTACCCATACCCCGGGCGACAACAGCTGCATGAGAAGTCATTCCGCCACGGGCGGTAAGAATTCCCCGGGCAACATGCATGCCACGTAAGTCTTCAGGAGATGTTTCGATCCTCACCAAAACAACATCTTCGCCTCTGGCTGCCCATTCTTCTGCCTCGTCAGCGAAGAAAACGATCTTTCCGCTAGCTGCTCCCGGAGATGCCGGAAGGCCTTTTGATATAATGTTGGCTTTGCTGATGGCTTTCTCCCCAAAGACAGGATGTAGTAATTCATCCAGTTTGTTGGGCTCTATCCTCAGAAGAGCATTCTTTTCATCAAGCATCCCTTCGCGAAGCATATCCATGGCAATTTTCACCATGGCAGCGCCGGTACGTTTTCCGTTTCTTGTTTGCAGCAGCCAGAGTTTGTTTTCCTGAATGGTGAATTCCATGTCCTGCATGTCTTTGGCATGTTTCTCCATCTTATCCTGAATGTCATAAAGTTCCTTGTATATTTCCGGCATGGTTTCCTCCAGGGAAGGATATTTGGTTTTTCTTTCTTCTTCGGTGACGCCAGCCAGTTTGGCCCAGCGGAGTGAACCTTCTCTGGCGATCTGTTGAGGTGTACGAATACCGGCTACCACATCTTCTCCCTGGGCATTGATCAGATACTCTCCGTTAAAAATATTTTCTCCGGTGGCTGCATCTCGGGAAAAAGCAACGCCGGTAGCCGAATGATTGCCCATATTTCCGAAGACCATGGCCTGTACATTTACGGCAGTGCCCCATTCATCCGGAATCTTGTTTAATTTCCGGTAAAGAATAGCTCGGTCATTGTTCCAACTGTCAAATACTGCAAGAATGGCCCCCCAGAGCTGTTCCCACGGGTTATCCGGAAAATCTTTCCCGGTGGTATCTTTTACTGCCTTTTTGAATCTGGTAACGAGTTCTTTAAGATCATCTACATCTAATTCAGTATCCATATCGATACCTCTCTTTTCTTTTACATCTTCTATGATCTTTTCAAAGGGATCAACTTCCTGCTTAGAGGCGGGTTTCATTCCCAGGACGACATCTCCATACATCTGAACAAAACGTCTGTATGAATCCCATACAAAACGTTCATTGTCGGTTTTTTTTGCAAGTCCTTTTACCGCATCATCATTCATGCCGAGGTTCAGTACCGTATCCATCATCCCGGGCATGGATACCCGTGCACCGGAACGAACAGAAACCAGACAGGGATCATCCTTACTGCCAAATTTGGTGCCCATAATATTTTCAATATGGGCTATTCCCTTTATTATATCACCCTTGATCAGTTCCTCTGCTTTATTGCTGCCAAGCGTATTGTATTCGGTACATACTTCTGTGGTTATTGTAAAACCGGGAGGAACAGGTACCCCGATACGGCTCATTTCTGCCAGGCCGGCTCCCTTACCACCAAGCAGGTTACG
>CAYLJE010000086.1:0-11119 GCA_964383915.1 uncultured Rikenellaceae bacterium | reverse complement strand
TAATTAAATAATCCGGAGGGAAATCATATATTGTGTTCTTCCGGGGATTAAATATTTTTCATACGGAAAGGGGAGAGATGCATAGAGGATTCTTGTTCGGATTGATCCTGTTTCTTACTATAATTACCGAAAAGGTTTGCCTTTCACAAAGCAAATACCGTTTTGAATCACCTCTTTATGCTATTGACGGAGATTTGTGGATGGGTTCCGGGGGGGTGGCCGGTCACGGAGGCATGATTTGGCTGGGATCAAAAAACAGAATTGTCAGGTATAATCCCCGGACTTGTTGTTTTTCGCCGGCAGGAGAACTGTTTATGGGCGGGGATAGCGGAGTAACAACGTTTAATCCTGATTCGGTTGGATTACTTACTTCTTTTCCACAAGTAGTAGTCGAATCGGTGGAATATTTTACGGGTGAGGGATGGGAAAAAATGCCTTTCTCGAAGAAGAAAGAGATCCGTGTGGGAGAACCGATTTTTTTGAAAATAAAAGTGAAAGCAATTGCCTGTAACCAACGGATAAAAACGCAGTTGATGTACCGGATAGAAGGATATGATGAACAATGGCGCCGAGTCCCAGATGATTATCAGATATTTCTCCCCGACATGAAGAATAAAATCTATCGTTTGTATGTCAGAAGTTCGAATGATGACAGGGTTTTATCGAAACAAAAGTTACTATTGAATTTGCATAGCGAGACCCTTTTTAGAACAAAGACTTTAATAATGATTATTATCCTGATCATGATCGTTGTGGTATTTGCATATATAGATTACCGGATACGATCATTGAGGAAGACAAATCAAATATTAAAAGAAAAAGAGAAAATTACCACGAAGGTAATTAAACAAAGAGATCAGCTAAGCGTCATGCATAAAGATCTTACAGACAGTATAAGATACGCCCGGAAAATACAGCAGGCGCTTTTACCATCGGATTATTATTTTCATAGACTGTTGTACGAGTCATTTATCTTGTATTTGCCGAAAGATATTGTAAGCGGGGACTTTTACTGGATTAACGAGAAAGACGGAAAAGTGTTTTTTTCAGTGGCTGACTGTACGGGACATGGGGTCCCGGGGGCATTTATGTCGATGATCGGATTTGAGATACTGGATAAAATTATTAACGACCAGGGGATTGTTCATCCCGACGAAATACTTAGTATCCTGAATCATGGAATCATGAATACTTTCAGCCGGGGAGAGGATGATTTGTTGTTGAGAGACGGCATGGATATCTCCTTTTGTACCCTGGATAAAAAGAGTAAGGTGCTTGAATTTGCAGGGGCTTTTCATACTTTGTACCTTGTTCGTGAGAACACGTTGCTTGAATATAAGGGAGATCATGTGTCAGTGGGGCTGGGAGAGGAAGAGAAGACAGAACAGTTTACCAAATATTTGATTGAACTCCAGGAGGAAGATTGTATTTATCTTTTTTCAGATGGTTATCCTGACCAGTTTGGGGGACTTAACGGGAAAAAATTTATGTATCGCCGTTTCCGGCACTTATTACTGTCCATACATAATCTCCCAATGAAACAACAGCGGCAGATACTTTATGACACTTTACTTTCATGGAGGGGAGACAGGGAGCAGGTGGATGACATTCTGATTATTGGAGTAAATCCCCTGGGGAAAAGCAAATAAATCCCAGCGTCTGACAGCGTCATCTTTTTTCTGGATCGAGGAAACATTTTACGTGAGGAGGTCTCTCATTTTATTTACGAGAGTCTCTATTGGAAAGGGTTTGCTGATGTAATCATCCATGCCGGCAGATATGCAGGTTTCCCTGTCTCCCAGCATGGCATTAGCAGTGATAGCAATAATAGGTGTATGGGTATGAGTACTGGTTTCGATTTCCCGTATCTTTCTTGTAACCACAATTCCATCCATGATGGGCATCTGAATATCCATTAGGATAAAATCATATTTTGTTTTCCCGTACAGATCCAGCGCTTCTTTCCCATTTTGTGCTACATCAATCTGTTTCACATAGTGTTTCAGACTAATATTTACAATTTTTTGATTGATAGGATTATCTTCAGCCAGGAGAACAACAGTGTCTTTCAGCTCTTTTTTGGTTTCGGCGGGTATTTCCATTATTTCCCTGGCTGCATGCTTTTTTGTTGCCTGCTTTACCAGTTTGAAGGGCAAGCTTAAATGGAGGTATGGTATTCCGGTAACATTGCTATCCAGTAATAAAGTGCCCTGTAACAAACGGCATAGGTTGCGTGCGAGTAACAGGTTAATATACTGGAAGTCATCGGGATTTGTTACTACACGAACTCCCTGATCGGATAAGTGAATGAGTTTTTTAAACCTTTCAACTTCAAAAATGGGATGCTTGCAGTAAAAACGGGCTGTCAAAGTAAAAATGCTGGAATTTTCATCATACAGTGTGTCCACACTCACTTCATTCATTTCCACGCCGGCAGAATTTCTGGTAATGCCCTCAAATATATTCAGGAATATTTGCTTAATAACAATCCGGTCCCCGATGATTTTTTTGGGGGCAAAAGACTTTTGTTTGAAATGAATAACCAGCCGGTTTTTGTATTGTTTTTCTGCCATCTCTTTCATATTGTTCATAACGGCAGAGATATCTAACAGATTTTCCGAGATTTTCTTATCGGAGATATTAAAACTTCCTGATTCTGTAATTGAGTCCACCACCTGTATCAGGTTATTGGTCGATGCCAGGATCATCTCAAACATTTCTCTGTCTTCTCTGGATACAGTGATATTTTTCAGAAGGCCTTCAAAAGCTACTATATCATTTAAAGGGGTTCGGATCTGATGAGAAAGGTTGGTTAGAAACTGTTCTCTTTTGTCATTTTCCCGGATGATGATATCATTTGCTTTTTTCACTTGTTGCAAAGAATGATTCAAATAAGTGATATAAAGGACACTTAGCAGATACAAAAACAAATAGGATAAAAGGAGAAAAGTTCTGAAGATAAATGAATAGTGATCAACGAGGGGAAATAAAGTTGGAGAAAACAACAGAAACCCTACGATGAGAAAAAATAATCCGCAAAGCAAACTGCCTTTTTTGATATCCAGTAAATAGATGGTTAAAGGAGGGTAAACCAGAAACCAAATTAATATCGCCGGTTTTTCTGTTGAGATAAAAAGCATCGGTAATAAGAAACCAAAGAAGCTAAGGATAAGGTATATAAAAGCAAAAAGGTGATAATGAACGGTTTTTTTAAAAAAGATGAAATTTATGTAAAACAGAGCAGAAAGGCCTAAAGTAATATAAAATGATTTTAGCAATGGAGTCGTGTCCAGGATGGCATACAATACTCCAAAAACAACAGCCAGCAAGAAAGTAAAAAAAGATAGCAGGTTGATCAGGATGATTCTGGACCTGTATTTTTCTGTATGCTCTCCCTGATAATGAAAAGCAAAAAAATTAAGAAAATTTTTAACAGTTTCCACGATTTACCGGCCTGTTTATTAAATATTTATTTCCTTACGAAAGAATAAAAATAACATTATTTTTAGGGTAAGGTATAAAATTTGTTCAAATTTAAATGTTTTTTCATTATTTTAAACGGAAAAAGAGAGAAAAGGAAACAGTCATGATCAGATTAAAAGAAATGAGCCTGATTTTATTAGCGATTTTTTCCATTGCGTGGCAGACGTCCTCTCAGGGAAATGAGAATCACAAGGCTTTACTGAATCAAAAGTTCAAGTTTACAGATGGGATTTTTTTAAATTTCAACCAGGTTAAGAATAACCGGCCCATTTTGAAATCAAGGATTCTTACTATTGTGGGATACAATAATCAGGATTTTTTCAATAAAGTTCTTTCCCATGATGTAATCACTTATTTTGATGACGAGGGATACAGACGCCAGGTGAAAAAAGACAATATCTGGGGCTATTCACGAAACGGAATCCTATATGTTCAGATTGATGGACATTTTAACAGAATTACCATTGTAGGGGGAATCTGTCATTTTGTTGGTACAATTATCACCTATGATGTGCGGTATTATGATCCATATTACCGTTATACTTATCCGTCCTATAACTTTTATTATCCTTCCACCTATGAGGCCACTACTTATGAGCGTACGGAAACGCGACAGTTTATTATGGATTTTGAAACAGGAAAGATTATGAAATATGATACACAAAGTGTTGAAACTGTGCTAATGAGAGATACTAAGTTATATGATGAATATATGAAATTGAGCGCACGAAAAAAGAAACAACTGAAGTTTCTTTATATTCGAAAATTTAATGAACGCAATCCGGTTTACCTTCAGGTAAGATAAAAAAGAAGAGAGTCATAGAACATACCGGGTTTATAAATAATAGTTTTGTAATGTTTATCAACTAATTTTAAACAAAATGAAAAAAACGATTATCTCAATTATTTTTTGTCTCTTATGGCTTCCGGTTTTCAGCCAGGCTTCTTTTCCTACGCCGGATCAGATAGAAACATTTAAGAAATCCAAAACACTTGTGGTGCTGGAGAATAATGTTTTTTCCCTGTATAATAGTTTTATCAAGAAGGCAGTGCAAAAGGAGTGGAAACTGACCCCTTATGAATTCATATCCTATGATGAGTTCAGGCAAAAGAAAAAAAACCCTTCTTATTCTTTTTTAGTGTTAACCTCTACGGCTTTTGAGAGAGATAAGGCCGGAGTGTATTATGATTTTTTAAATCTTCTACTTGGAGATCCGGTGAATAACCTGTCCAGGTTGCCTGAGTTTTGTTCTTTTCCTTTGACTTATGCTGAAGCAGACGGGACTGCTTATCAATCCGGGCTTCCTGCTATTCTGTTATTTATGCAAAAACATGTCCGGGATATAATGAAACATCCGAGAACGCTGGGATTGAGGTATCTGCAATATTATAATAAAAACATACATAATCTGAAAAACAAAGTGCTCTGGCTGGTTTCCGGAGATTTATCTCCTGAAATCAATACGAAAGAAAAAATTAAAGCATTGTATGCTGGCGCTTTTAAGATTGTGTCAGAGGAAGAACTTGACAAAGCACTCGAAAAGCCGGCAGGAGATATGGTTTTTCTTATGAAGGTTGGTCCGGAAGGCACCAGTAAAAAAGGTCGTGTTTATAAAATGATCCTGGGTACGGACGGTACACTTTATTATTTCAGGTATCATCTGTTATCCGCAAAAAAACCGGACGGGATACTTGCATCAGATCTTAAAAGATTAGGGCGATTTTAATTCGTTCGGGCAGAGGGTTTTTTTTGAAGATTTTGCGTTTATCTTTGCATCATTAGAAAAAATAAATTTAATGACAACGCAGAAACCGAATATACCAAAGGGTACCCGTGATTTTACGCCCCGGGAGATGATCCGGAGGAACTTCATTTTTCGTACGATAGAAGATATTTTTATCAAATATGGTTATCAGCCGTTGGAGACTCCGGCCATGGAAAACCTTTCCACGTTAATGGGCAAATACGGGGAAGAAGGAGACCGTTTGTTATTTAAGATATTGAATTCCGGGGATTTTCTCGGCAAGGCAGATCATTCCCGTCTGGTGGATATGGATACAAAACAACTGGCCCGGCTCATTTCAGAAAAAGGATTACGTTATGATCTGACGGTGCCTTTTGCCCGGTTTGTGGTACAACATCGTCATGAGATTACTTTCCCTTTCAAACGCTATCAGATCCAGCCGGTTTGGCGGGCAGACAGGCCTCAAAAAGGACGTTACAGGGAGTTTTATCAATGTGATGTGGATGTTATTGGTAGCACCTCCCTCCTGAATGAAACGGAACTTATGCAAATCATGGAAGAGATCTTCGGGAAGTTGGATGTGGCGGTGGAGATCAGATTAAATAACCGGAAGATACTTGCGGGCATTGCCGAAATGATGGGAGTTCAGGAGAAAATGAAAGAAGTGACTATTGCCATGGATAAGTTAGGGAAAATAGGATTAGACCAGGTAATGGACGAGCTGAAACAACGGGATATTCCTCATGCAGCCCTTGAAAAGTTGTTGCCGGTACTGTCTTTTCATGGCTCGGATCGTGAAAAGATTGCTTTTCTCAGGGAGATGTTGTCTGCTTCTTCTACCGGACTGTCCGGCGTGGAAGAGACAGAACGGTTTTTCCTTTATCTTGAACAGGCAAAAGTCAGGGTAAAATATACCCTGGACCTGACACTGGCGCGTGGCCTGGATTATTATACGGGCACTATTTTTGAGGTAATTGCAACCGGATGGAAGATCGGAAGTATATGTGGCGGGGGAAGATATGATGATCTGACGGGCATTTTCGGCATGCCGGGAGTCTCTGGCGTAGGTGTGTCCTTTGGTGCCGACAGGATTTATGATGTGATGATAAATGTGAACAAGTTCCCGGATGCCCTGGAACATGCTTCCCAGGTACTTTTTTTGAATTTCGGTGAAGAAGAGGCTATGCGCGTTTTTCCATTGCTGACCGCTTTGCGACAAACAGGAATCGCGGCCGAACTTTTTCCCGACGCTGTTAGAATCAAAAAACAGATGAACTATGCCAATCAAAAAAAGGTGTCGATCGTAGTATTCGTGGGAAAAGACGAGTTGAACGAAAAAATGGCCGGAATCAAAGTGATGGCTACAGGGGCACAGGAAAAAGTTCCCTTTGATAAGCTAACAGAAAAGATATTAGCTGTCCTGGAGTAAAAAAATATCCGGTTTGCAAACCGGATATTTCATGTTTATTTTTACTTTTTTTCAAAAGCTTTTTGCCCGTTATCGAGGAAATCAATAAATTTTTGTATGTTAAGTGTATGTCCCACGGACGGTGTGAGGACATGCTCGTTGGTGTCGAGAATAACATAATAAGGTTGTGAGTTTACATGGAATCGTGAAATCTCCAGATCAGCATTTATTTTGCCAATGGTTTTTTTCATCTTTCCGTCATAGGAAGAAGTTACCCAATCCTCCGCGGGTAGTTTGGTTCGGTCATCAACATAAAGTTCGATGATGACAAAGTTATTTCTCAGCCGTTTTAAGACTTCCGGGTCAGACCATACCCTGGATTCCATCTCTTTACAATTACTGCAGGCATGGCCGACGAAATCTATTAAAACGGGTTTGTTTTGCCGGCGGGCACAGGCCATTCCCTGTTTGTAATCAAAGTATCCTTGCAGGTTATATGGCAGTTCAAAAAGATCATTGTATTTGGGTTTGTCGCATAGGGCGGTGGGGAGAACCCGGTACCCGGTTGTTGCCTCCGGGGCATGAGCTACCGGTGTGGCTAGTAAATTAAATTCCTGTGCTTTCATCGGAGGCAGCAGACCGGATATAGATTTCAACGGCGCTCCAAATAAACCGGGGATAAGATAAACCACGAAAGTGAAGGTAATAATCACTATTATTAGCCGGGGAAAACCTATATAGGGCAGGTCACTGTCTTTCTTGAATTTGATTTTTCCCAGTAAATAGAAACCCATGAGTGTGAAGATCACGATCCAGATTGCCAGATAGACATCCCTGCTGATAAGATGGAGATTATAAGTTTGGTCGATGACCATCAGATACTTCATGCTGAATGCCAAAACGATGAAGCCCATTACCACCTCAACGGAGTTAAGCCATCCCCCTGATTTTGGTAAGCCTTTCAGCCAGGATGGGAAAACAGCAAGGAGTGTGAAAGGAGTGGCAAAAGCAAGACCGAAGCCAAACATACCAATGGTGGGTTTGATGACTGCCCCTGTGGAAGCTTCAACTAACAGGGCGCCTACCAATGGTCCTGTACAACTGAAAGAAACCAGCACTGTGGTCAGTCCCATAAAGAAAGCAGCGAGCATCCCTCCCTTATCAGCTTGTTTGTCTGCTTTGGTGATCAGGCTGTTGGGCAATACCAGCTCGAACATGCCAAGGAAGGAGGCGGCAAAGACCAGAAAAAGGATGAAGAAAGCAAGGTTGATCATCCAGTTTGTGCTCAGGGTGTTGGCAAAGTCCGCCCCCGCACTGGTGAGGGATACAATCAGTCCCACCAGCGTGTAAATGATCATAATGGAAAAGCCGAAAATGAAAGCCTGGAAGATAGATTTCGCTCTGCTTCCGGTGTTGCGTGTAAAAAATGCAATGGTCATAGGGATCATAGGAAATACACATGGGGTGAGAGTCCCTGCCAGTCCGGCCAGCAGGGAAAGGAAGAAAAAGACCCATAATGATTTCTTTTCTTTTTCGACAGGTTGTGTAGCCTTCTGTTCAGCTTTTTGTCCCTGATTGATAGTAGTGCCGCTGATATTCAGATTGATTTTGCTCTGAAGTTGGGGAACTGTTTTCCCGGATGATGACTCTGCCTTTTCCGTAGGGGCAGGTTCTGTAATCTGTGTAGCAGAAATGCCGTCATGAACAGCGAAACTAAAATCTAATTCTTTGGGCGGAATACATCGGGAATCATCGCAACACATGAACTCCAGTGACCCTCTTACGGTAAAGGGTTTGCTGGTTAAACGCTTTACTTTTTGTTTAAAGACCGCTTTATGGCTGAAGATTTTGAGCTTCATGTTAAAACTGGCGTCAAATATCTCTTCTCCTTTGGATACCTCTTCCACTTTTCCTGTTAGGGAATAATCATTTGAGGGATTAAAAGAAAAAGAAGTAGGGACAGGACCTCCATCCGGGATATTTTGTGAATACAGGTGCCATTTATCATCAATATCTGCCGTAAAAACCAGAATTGCTTCTTCTTTGGTTACTTTTTCTACTTTATAGTGCCAGTGTACCGGATTGAGAATCTGAGCATGGGAAGCTGTCAGCGAGAAAAGTGTGAATAAGGTAATAAGAAACCCTTTTTTATTCATAAATCTCAGTTTTTTCAAATGAGCATTTTATTTCATGACGAATTGGCCGTAAAAATACAAAAAGCCCTTTAAACTGCCAATCGACAAAAAAAAGGAAGAAAATAATGCCGGTGATGAAATTCAGAATTTTTTTTCTGGGTTTTACAAGAGGAGAAAAACAAGGAATAAGGATATTAATCCGCTTTTGCGAAGCCGCTTCAGCGACAGCGTGCGGACGAGCATGCCCCGGGGTAGTTTATTCTATGATCTCATCCCCATAGGGATCTACAAATTTATAGTCCAGAAAGCTCAGAGATGTAAGTGGTTCTACTTGGATGTGGCAATGGAATGTACGGCCCCATTTCTTGCTAAGAGAGATAAATCCTTTGGTTAAATAGGCTGCCACGAAAGGATGAACACGCAAGGTAAGTTTTTTAAAATGATGTGTATCCAGGATTTCTTTCAGGTTATTCTCGATTTTATCAATAAGTAAAATGCTTGGTCCTGTTTTTCCGGTTCCCTGACAAACAGGACATACTTCTTCTGTTTTGATATCCAGGACAGGACGTACCCGCTGGCGGGTGATCTGCATGAGTCCGAACTTGCTGAGAGGGAGGATATTGTGTTTTGTCCTGTCGTCAGACATAGCTTCTTTCATTTTTTCATAAAGCTTTTGGCGATGTTCTGCCGAGGTCATATCAATAAAGTCAACCACGATGATCCCTCCCATATCCCGCAGCCGTAACTGGCGTGCAATGGTTTCGGCAGCGGCCAGGTTGACTTCAAGGGCATTGATCTCCTGGGTGTCTCCGGCTTTGGAACGATTTCCACTGTTAACATCAATAACATGTAATGCTTCGGTATGCTCTATGATCAGATAAGCTCCGTTTTTAAATGAGACGGTTCGCCCAAACCGGTTCTTTATCTGCCGGTTAATCCCGAAATGTTCAAAAATAGGGAGTTTTCCTTTGAAGAGCTTGATAATTTTGAATTTTTCCGGAGCAATGGTCCGGATATAATCCTGCATCTCCTGATAAAGCGGGGGATCATTTACCCAGATTGTGTTGAAAGATACGTTTAAAAGATCACGAAGAATCACAGAAACACGATCTAACTCACGGATCAACAGTTTGGGCGGTGTTGCATTTCTTAACTGCAAAAATGCAGATTCCCATTTTTTCACCAAAGATCTTAGTTCAGCATCCAGCTCTGCTACCTTTTTCCCTTCGGCGGCTGTTCTGACAATAACCCCGTAGTTTTGTGGTTTAATACTTTGTAGTAATTGTTTCAGTCTGCTTTTTTCTTCGGAGGATTCTATCTTCTGGGATACGGAAACTTTGTCATGAAAAGGCAGTAATACAAGATTCCGCCCGGCCAGGGATACCTCTGACGTAAGTCTGGGGCCTTTGGTGGAAATAGGTTCTTTGATGATCTGAACAACCACATAGTCTCCTGATTTTAATATCCCGGAGATCTTCCCTTCTTTTTTAATATCCTGACTCTTTTTAAACCGATGAAGTGCCGGCATCCGGCCTTTCCGGTTGATAGCCAGAGACAAATAATTCTTTAATGTAGTAAATTGAGGTCCCAGATCCAGGTAATGCAAAAAGGCATCTTTTTTAAAACCTATATCTACAAAAGCAGCATTTAACCCGGGCATAATCTTTTTGATTTTTCCCAGATAAATATCTCCTACCGAAAAACGAATATCGCTTTTTTCCCTGGATAACTCTATAAGTGCTTTGTCCTGGAGTAATGCAATATTAATCTCAGAGGCCGTTGCATCAATGACCAACTCGTAACTCACAATCTAACTCTTTTCAATGAGATTGTCCTCTGATATGGGAGAACAAAAAAACCAAAGAAACCTAAAGACCTAAGCCTTTAGGTTATAGAATAAAGAAAATTACAGAGAATTTCCGTTACTTCCTCTTTTTATGACGATTTTTTCTCAAGCGTTTTTTGCGCTTGTGTGTAGCCATTTTATGTCTTTTCCTTTTTTTCCCGCTTGGCATGTTAAAACTTTTTAAAATTTATTTTACGTTTCCTTTTACTTTGTTAACAAAGGTTTTAGCAGGTTTGAAAGCGGGAATAGAATGTTCCGGAATAATGATGGTCGTATTTTTAGAGATATTCCGGGCTGTTTTCTGGGCTCTTTTTTTAACAATAAAGCTGCCAAAGCCTCTCAGATAAACATTATTGTTGTCTGATAAAGAGTCTTTTACAGCTTCCATAAAAGCCTCAACCGTTTTCTGTACGGTAATTTTTTCAATCCCTGTGTTCTTGGAGATTTCGTTTACAATGTCTGCTTTAGTCATTTTAAAAATCTTTAGTTATCAATAAATTAG
>CAYLJE010000085.1:0-11199 GCA_964383915.1 uncultured Rikenellaceae bacterium | reverse complement strand
CGTTTACAATGTCTGCTTTAGTCATTTTAAAAATCTTTAGTTATCAATAAATTAGGTCTGTTTTCAATATTTTGGTGTGCAAATATATAAAGTTTTCTTTTTATTTGAGGAATATCTTGTTAAAATTATTTTTATTTTTTTTGTAAGTGAATAAATAACAGACATAAATGAACCATTTGATTACAGATATCTTATTGGCATGGTATCGGTCTCACAAGCGAGATCTTCCCTGGAGACACACACGTGATCCTTACCATATCTGGGTATCCGAGATCATCTTACAGCAGACCCGGGTAGCCCAGGGGATGGCTTATTATCATCGCTTTATACATGCTTTTCCTGATATTTTTTATCTGGCACAAGCTTCTGTTGAGCAGGTACTTAAAATATGGGAAGGATTGGGCTATTATTCCAGGGCCCGTAACATGCATGTAACAGCGCAAAGTATTGTAAATGATTATGGAGGTACATTTCCGGATAGTTATGAAGGATTGCTGATGCTGAAAGGGATCGGACCCTATACTGCTGCCGCTATTGCTTCTATATCTTTTCAGAAACCTGTACCGGTAGTAGATGGGAATGTGTTCAGGGTTTTGTCCCGGCTTTATGTTATGCCCTTTCCGGCCGGTAAGGCAGGTGGGAAAAAGGAGGCCTTGCAAAAAGCCAACGAACTGATGCCGGTCAGAGATCCCGGAGAATTTAATCAGGCAATGATGGAATTCGGGGCATTGCAATGTGTACCTGACAAACCTGATTGTAATGTCTGTCCCTTGCAGGAAGTATGCATGGCTCAAAAGAAAGGGAAAGTAGATCTTTTTCCTGGTCGTGCCTGGAAACCCGGAGTAGTTACCCGTTATCTCCATTATTTTGTTATCATCGGCGGCGGGAAAACTGTCATCAGACAACGTAAGAAAAAAGATATATGGTATCTGTTGTATGATTTTCCAGGCATGGAGACTAAAACCATGACCAGCCCGGAACAGTTGATATGGGATTTTATCAAAGAAAATGAATTACCCGAAACATGGGGAAAAGGAATGATCATCTCTGAGATCATTTGTCACCATTTGACTCACCAGACAATTTATGCTCGTTTTTATCATGTTGAAAATGAAACCTGGTTTCAGATGACTGATGACGGGTCACTGATAATCCCCCTGGACGATTTGAAGAAATATGCTTTCCCGCGTTTGATTACTGCCTATATGGAATCTTATCCCGAAAGATTTGGAAAGAAAAATAGATGAATAGAGTTGAAAAATATTTTCCTTCCGTAAGGCCTGGCATTGTTGCAATAAAGAAGACCGTTAATTATTTTACGCTAAAAAAAACACGCATTTTAGAATTAAGCGTCCCAGTGAATAAGGATAGAAGGGAGGGACTAGTGAACACTGCCTATCTGAAATCGCAAGATTAAATCTTTTTGTATTTATTTTTTTATTATTTTTACAGGACAAATAAATGAAGATAAATGGTTAATAAGGTTATTTTAATTGGGAATGTTGGGAAAGACCCGGACGTAAGATATCTGGAAGGGAATGTGCCTGTTGCACGGTTTCCTCTGGCAACGAGCGAGACATACCGGAACAGGGACGGTGAGAAAGTAACACAAACAGAATGGCATAATATTGTTATATGGCGTGGTTTGGCAAAAGTTGTTGAAGATTATGTGAAAAAAGGTCAAGCCTTGTATATTGAAGGGAAGATCAAAACCCGTTCCTTTGATGATAAATCGGGGAACAAACGATATATTACCGAGATCGTTGCTGACAACATGCAGATGCTTGGCAAGCGTTCGGCTGGTGCCGGTGCTAATACAACAACCTCTGAAAATAAGACTCCTTCTGATGAATCATCCGAAAGCCTTGATAACGGCTCTGCTGTAGAAGATGATTTGCCGTTTTAGTGGTTGATATTCCATCATAAACTCCTGATTTTGGAAGCAGAAGACCCTCACCTTGATATGTTGTTAAGTGCCATTCAGGTTTATTTCTGGACCTTTACATGGAATGATCTGGCGTGGGTAATTGTGCTTATTTTTTTATTAATTTCCTCCGCGTTGCTTTCGGGATCTGAGGTGGCCTATTTCTCCCTGTCTCCTGCTGAACTGGATAAGCTCCATCAAAAAAAACAAAAAAACAGCAAGCGGATACTTGCCCTGTATCATAAGCCTGAAAGATTGCTGGGAACGATTTTGGTTGGCAATAACTTTGTCAATATCGGGATTGTAATATTATCTTCTTTTCTGACGAACAGGCTGATTGATTTTTCTCAAGCTCCCACATTAGGTTTTGTCTTTCAGGTGGTGGTGATTACTTTTTTACTACTGCTTTTCGGTGAGATTATGCCAAAAATTTATGCTATACAGATACGACTCAGATGGGCCGGATTTATGGCAGTCCCCATACAAATAATCTGGTGGGTGTTTAGTCCGCTTATTTTGCTCCTTGTTCATTCTACTTCTATTGTGAACAGAAAACTGGCTCGGAAAAACCAGAATATCTCCATCGACGATCTTTCTGTAGCGTTAGATCTTTCTTCTACTAATATTCTGGAAGATGAGAAGATACTTAAAGGAATTACCAAATTTGGTAATCTGGATGCACAGGAGATTATGACCCCACGTCTCGATGTCTTTGCCGCAGATATTAAATCCCCTTTCCGGCCCCTGCTTGAACAGATTGTGAAAGAAGGCTATTCCCGTGTTCCGGTTTATAGCAAGACCTTTGATCATATAAAAGGAATCTTATATATCAAGGATATTTTACCTCATTTACATAAAAACAATAATTTTCCCTGGCAATCGTTAATACGTCCTCCTTATTTTGTACCCGAATCAAAAAAGATCAATGACCTTCTTGAAGAATTTCAGTCAAACAAAATTCATCTGGCAGTTGTGATAGATGAATATGGGGGTACCAGCGGAATTGTTACCCTGGAAGATATTCTTGAAGAAATTGTCGGAGAAATTAATGATGAACATGATGAAGAAGAACAATTATTTGTACAAACAGGAAAAAACAAGTTTGTTTTTGAAGGGAAAGTACTGTTGAATGATTTTTACAAGATCCTTGAGATCAGCGATGATTATTTTGATGAAGTAAAAGGGGAGGCAGAAACCCTGGCCGGTCTGATCCTGGAAATAAGAGGAAAAATCCCGGAGAAAGGAGAGGTATTAAAATACCGTGGTTTCACGTTTAATGTTGTGGAAGCAGACAAGCGCCGGATAAAAAAAATAGAGGTTATTTATGTGCCTGAAAAACAATATAAGAAATAAGCGAACGGCCCGGATGGTCCCTTTGGTTCTGATGCTGGCCGGGATTTTCCTGTTGTTGACTACCGCTGCTTGCAAAAGAAAATATACACCTCGTCCTCATGGTTATTTCAGGATTGCTCTTCCTGGGAAAAAATATGTTTCTTATCAGGGACCCTGTCCTTATACCTTTGAATATCCTGTTTATGCCAACCTAAAAAAAGATGAAGAGCCAGGGGCTGAACCCTGTTGGTTAAATATTGATTTTCACCGTTTTCACGGTAAGCTTCATCTTACCTATAAAGAAATTCATAACAATCTGGGACAAATCCTGGAAGATACTTATTCGCTGGCTTATAAACATACCGTTAAAGCAGATGCCATCCGGGAACATGTTTTTGTGGATAAAAAAAAACAGGTGTACGGAACCCTTTATGATATCCAGGGGAATGCTGCTTCGAATGTACAATTCTTCCTTACCGATAGTATAAAACATTATATCCGTGGAGCACTTTATTTTGATGTTGTCCCGGCCAAGGACTCCCTGGCGCCTGTTATCCATTTTATTAAGCAGGATATTGTTCATTTTATTGAAACCTTTTCCTGGAGATAGTTTTTTTCTTAATTTTCAGGACTTTTAACTTTATGGAATGAGTTTAAAATTTATAAAGGACACAGACAGTGACTGTAAATTGGGTCTCTGGAGCATAGATGAAGAGTATAATCGCTTGTTTGAAAAAGTAATTTTGGATCCCGGAGAAAAGGAACGGCTGGTTTCTTTCCGCAATCAGGCCAGAAAACTGGAGTTCCTGAGTGTGAGGGCTTTGCTACAAAAGATGGCGGGATCTTCTGCCCGGATTGTCTATAATACAACAAACAAACCCTATCTGAGTGATCATTCATACCATATTAGCATATCCCATTCCGGAAAATATACCTCCATACTCCTCAGCCGGAGCAAACGTGTCGGTGTGGATATGGAGCTGATGTCACACCGGATCTCAAAAATTGCTGATCGTTTTATTAATCCGGTTGAGAAAATTGTTGCAGATAGTGAGAAGCGTCGTTATCATTTATATATTCACTGGTGTGCCAAGGAAGCACTCTATAAAATTTGTGATAAAAACGCATTAAATTTTAAAAAACATTTGATCATCAACCCTTTTGAGCCTGAAGATGAGGGATTAATATCTGGATATGTAGATAATGAAATTATCAGGGAAGCGTTTGACCTGCATTATGTCAGGATGTGGCAGTATGTTATTGTTTGGTGTTGTAAATATGGAAAATCAGTGTGATGAGTATTTACTCGGATATTAAAAAAAATATTCATGACGGGAAAAAGTTGTTTTTTCTTCTGATAGATCCGGAAAATATAATGGCAGATCAGATTGACGGTCTGTTTGAGGAATTTGGACCTGCACCTGCTGACCTTATTCTGGTGGGAGGAAGCATGGTCTCCAGACCTGTGGGGCCGGTTATTGAAAAGATTAAAACATCTTCCTCTCTTCCCGTTCTTCTTTTTCCGGGAAGCTTATTGCAATTATCGGGTAAAGCGGATGGTCTGCTTTTACTTAACCTGATATCCGGACGTAATCCTGAATATCTTATCGGGAACCATGTTACGGCAGCTCCCCTAATCAAAAATCTGGGACTGGAGGTAATGCCTGTCGGGTATATCCTTGTGGGTGGAAGCCATAGTACCTCTGTGGAAATTATTAGTAATACCCACCCTTTGCCAGACCGGAAGCCTGATATTATCATGGCCACGGCCCTGGCAGGAGAATTTATGGGCAACCGTCTGATTTATCTGGAGCGTGGCAGTGGAGCAGATGCCCCTGTTCCTGCGGACATTGTTAAACGGGTCAGAGAGATGATTTCGATTCCGTTGATTGTTGGCGGCGGCATAAAAACAATTGAACAAGCCAGGAAATTATATCATGCCGGAGCTGACATCCTGGTGGTGGGAAATGCCATCGAAACCGACCCGGGTTTTATTGCAGGAATGCAAGAACTGGTTGCCGGCATAAAATAAAAGAGCTGCCCGGGAAGGCTGCTCTTTTATTTAATTTATGGGGACTTCTAATAATTACTTCCCGCATTTCAGGACGTGTACAATTTCAAACTTTGCACTTTCTTCATAGGGCGGATGGAGTGCTTTTTTGAATGCATTACAAGCTTCTGCTTTTTTGTTGGTGTTTTCATAAATCTTCCCGAGGATATAATAATATCTTGCTTTGACAATGTCATTCCCCTTATCCAATGACAAAGCTTTCCGGACATCGGCAAGGGCCTGATCATATTTTCCCTGTTGCTGATAAATCTTTCCCAGTTCGAAATAGACATCCGGAGAATTGTTGCCATAAGTGATGGAGGACTTGAGGTATTGTTCAGCCGTATTTTTGTCATTTTTCTGAATAGAGATCACGGCATGATTGTATGTGAAGTTCCGCATAAAGGTCTTTGCAGAACCAAGTGTTTTCTGGTCATGTGTCTTTTTGGCGATTTCAATGGCTTTATTTGCCGCTGTTTTCATCTTATCTTCCTGTTTCAGCTTATCATATACCAACGCTTTACCCAAAAAAGCACTGGCCACATTGGGATTTACCTGGATCCCTTTTTCGAATATTTCCAGTGATTTGTCATAGTTTTTCTTAATAAACTCTTGTTTTCCCCAGGCATAATAAATTTTGGGGATAAGGCGTTGACTTTTTTGTGCCAAAGCAGTGTTGCCATATTTTTTTCCGGTTTCAGCAGATTTTCCAAAATTCTTGATAGCTCCTTCAAAATTCCGTTTTTTATAAGAATCGACGGCCAGTTTAAAATAAAGCTTGGGAATCTGATCTGCTGCGAGTTTTTTGGACTCTGTTGCTTTTTCTCCCAGATCACTTCCTGCCTTATCTGCCAGAGAGATACATTTCTCAAAGAAAGTAATAGCCCCCTGCGTATCTGAATTAAGCAACTGGACTCCCTGATTATAGGTATCTATGATATCTTTGTCTGTTTGGGCTGTGGATATTGACATTGCTCCAAAAAACAGAGCTGTTGATAATGCCAAAAACTTCATCTTTTTCATCATATTTCTAAACATCGGTTAAAAATTTAATTTGCAAATATATAAATATCCAAATAGATATAAATATTTTTTAAAAATTATTTACAACAATCATTCCAAAAAAGTATTATTTATTTTTCACTTCCAGCAGATCTTCGATCAAACTTCCTTCAGATCCGTTAGGAGCAGGAATTTGTAGAAAATAGGAGAGGGTGGGGGCAACGGTGTTTAAATCCGTAGAATGATAAATTACATCTTTGGGCATTTTCCATCCGTACCAGATTAACGGAACATGGGTGTTGTCCCAGAACCCGGAGCCACTGGCTTTCATATGCTCGTTTTTTTCCTGCCATCCCGGATATAGGATAACAATAATATCTCCTGACCGTTTTGGGGAAAACCCGTTCTGTATCCTGATAAAAAGAGGATTGGAACTTCCTGATTCCCGTAAGGAATGAGCGGTCATAACATTACTGACCCCGGAGAATTGCAGGATGAAATCTGCCACTTTATCCTCCATTTTATACAATGACAGGTTTGCATCTTCAATTAACATATGATCCAGATAGATCTGATGATTATGGTACCCTTTTACCCAGCTTCCTTCGCCATAGATAACATTCAGATAACTGCGCAGTAAAGCCATAGCCTGGTTGGGGTTAAAATATCCGGAAGGCATCTGCAGGGTCTGCATATATTCCGGATCAGGAGCTATCCCATGGGATGAGGTCAGGACGATCAGCGTATTTTCTTTCCCGATTTCTTTATCTGCGAATGTCAGGAGATTGGCGATGTCGTGATCCAGTCTGAGTACGGCATCTTCCGCTTCCATGGACATTGGGCCAAAAGCCTCGAGGATATCCCGGCTGGCAGAGAAACTGATGCCCAGAAAGTCACAGGCATCATCTTTTCCCAACTGTTCATTCAGGATCAGATTGGTAATAAAATCTTCTGTCAGGGTGTTGCCATACGGTGTATAGCGAATCAGGGAAAGATTCTCTTTTTTGTGTCCGGCCCCGGAAAGTTTTTTCAAATCGTAAGGGAATTTGTTTTTTCCCAGGATCCCGGGATGGTAGTCACTGGTATCAGGCAGGCTGGCAGTGTATTCTGTGAGAGGCAGTAAAGGTTCCCATTTCTTTTGCAGATACGTCCGGGTAAGATCTTTTTGATTGAACTGTGTTACCCACCCGGGAAGAGAATCCATATAAAAAGAACTGGACATCCAGGTGCCGGTGATATCGTCAAACCAGTAAGCTCCGTTTGCAAGATGTCCGGCCAGTAAAACCGCATTGTCGGGATAAAGACTTACTCCAAAAACCTTTGATTTAAAACGGCTGCTTAGCCGTATTTCGTCGCCAATAGTCGAGGAAAGTAATTGTGCCGGGGAATGTTTTCCGTTTTTATAACTTCCTCCGACAGCTTTTACCCCGTCGTCGGCAGTGCAAAAATTTTGATGATTGTGTAGCGGCTCAAACCAATTTTGCCCTACGATCCCATGAATGTCAGGGTTGGTACCGGAAACAAGGGTAGCTATGCCCGTTTCAGCTTCTGTGAAAAAATAGTTGTAGCGGGCATTGCGGAAAAAACTACCCCCGGCCATCAATTTTCTGAGCCCGTTTTTTTCCAGTTTATCCTGATAACGATTTAACTGGTCGAAACTAAAAGGATCAATAACGATGGTTATAATCAGCCTGGGTTTATTTGATGGCAGCTTTTTAGAGAACTGGGGAAATACCTGAAGAGAAACAATAAATGCTGCCAATAATACTAAAATCCGCAAGGGAGAAAATAATTTCTGCATGAGCCATGAATATTAAATTTTGGACAAAAATAATATTTTATCCATAAAAAGGCGATCTTTCCCCGGCTATGTCTGAGTAACTGTGATATGTTGTTATGGGAGAATGACCAGTTTTTGGGTTACCGGACCGGAATGTTTTCCAACCACGGTAACGAACCATAAGCCAGACAGATGTTTGGGCAAAGAAAATCGGTTATTTCCCGGATGGAAGGGAATGGATTCGGCCAGGATAATCCGGCGACCTTCCGTATTTGTGAGTGCAATTGTGCACGTGTCACTGTCCGGCCAGGAAATAAAGAGGTCTGAACCTGCAGAAACGGGATTCGGGAAAAGCGAAAAACGGGTGCCATAGATATTCTTGCTGTTGGCAGAGGAAGGGCTGAGGCTGATTGTCAGCCAGGTAAGGTGATGGGTCGAGACGGAAACCTGCGGGATGATTTTTGTTTTATATCCGGAGGCAGAGACCGCCAGATCATACGTGCCTTTGGCAATTACCCGGTGAAAATATCCGTTCAATGAGTCGGAAAAGACATGAGAACTGTCATAATCATGACCGGGAATCTCAATCCTGGCCCACAGGGGGTGCCCTGTGGCCGAATCTATTACGAAGCCTGCCATGCCCCAGAAAGCTTCATGTATGTAATTCAACAGGGAATGATAGTTGTATCTCCATAGAGAATCCAGCTCATTGGCAGGGGTCATTTTTGTATGATCCAGTTCAATGGTTGTTTCGCGACCATGCAGGAAGAAGGTCATAAAATCCTGTCGTCCTCCGGTGATAACATACCAGTCTCCTCCGTTGGTAATCCCATTGTCGAGATCCGTCATATAGCCCCGGGGGCTGTATTTATGCACGGTATCCGCATATTCACGGGAGATAAACCGGAACCACATATCATCAGCATGCGTTTTTTCCGAAGAGGTCCAGGCATCCCAGGGGTAATTTACTACTTCAGCGCCGGCATGAAAATTAGCTGACATCACGAAATGGCGGGACTCCATAAACCGCATCATTGCCGTGGTTTCGGGAGCATACTCGTTTCCGTCGGGGTGTGGTCCGTCACGGGGATCCGGAAAGTTACGGTTCAGGTCGATGCCATTGGCATTAAAACGGGTGGCTCCGGAGATGGTTTCATCCCCGCTGTGATAGGTGCCGTCAGGATTGGCCAGTGGATTGATCCATATCTCCAGACTGTCTATGAGGGTATGCACCAGACTGTCGGTAGCATAATTGCGTAACAGATAATCTGCCAGATGCAATAACATTACATATCCCCCCGGCTCATCGCCATGCATAGTGGAGGTATAAAAGAATTCAGGTTCTGCCTTATCGTTATTCACGTTGTCAGATATTTTTACTGCCAGCAGCAAACGGCCTTGAACGCTGGTGCCAATCGTATCCACACGGCACAATGCAGGATAACTGACAGCAAAATTGTGCATGATAGAATCATATTGTTCATAAGTGGGATAGGTATCCCATTGTGACAGGCCTTTTATGGATTTGGCTTTTTCATATTCTTTAGGCCGGGGATATATAAAAACCCTGTATGGAAGCTTTTGTGCCAGAAAAAAACGGTATCCTTTTTCGTTTACACAGGCAATGACAGAGTCTTTTCTGATCGCATCGATGGAAATACGCCCGGAAAGGATGCGCAATCGGTCAGGAGGAAGTTTTTTAAAAATCAGGTAAACTTCACCACGGGAACGGAGCAATTCCTCTGCTTCGTCCTGTTGTGCTGATGCAGGAGAATACAGGGAAAATAACAGGGAAAATACCAAAAAACAAGATGATAAAAACCTGGTCACAATAGGCAGATGGTTTAAATGTTAAAGCGGATATGCAGGATGTCTCCGTCTTCTATGACATAATTTTTTCCTTCGATATGGAATTTTCCGGCTTCCCTGCAGGCATGTTCTGAGCCGAGGGTAATAAAATCGTCGTATTTCATCACCTCAGCCCGAATAAAACCTCTTTCCAGGTCACTGTGAATAACTCCTGCCGCTTCGGGAGCTGTCATTCCCACACGGATGGTCCAGGCTTTGATTTCTTTGGGGCCTACCGTAAAAAAGGTCTGGAGGTTTAATAAATGGTAGGCTGCCCGGATGACCTTATCCACGCCGGGTTCTTTCAGCCCCATATCCTGCAGAAAAACTTTGCGGTCTTCCGGATCTTCCAGTTCGGCAATTTCGGCTTCCATGGCCCCTGCAATCACAATCAATTCGGACTGCTCGTCACGGATGGACGCTCTCACTTTCTCGACATAATCATTTCCGGTAACCGCCGAGGCCTCATCCACATTACAGACATACAGCACCGGCTTTGACGATAGCAGAAACATATCCCGCATCACTTTCTTTTCATCCTCTGTGAGGGACAAAGTCCTTACCGGTTTGTATTCTTCCAGATGTTTTTTTACCTTTTTCATAACCTGTAATCCGGCTTCAGCTTCTTTATCGCCGGTTTTGGCCATTTTTTTCAATTTCCCGCTTTTTTTTTCAACTGCTTCGAGGTCTTTTATCTGCAGCTCAAAATCAATAATCTCTTTATCTCTGACAGGATCCACCGATCCTTCAACATGCGGAAGATTATCATCATCGAAACAACGGAGGACATGAATCAAAGCATTGCAATTGCGGATATCCGAAAGGAACTGGTTTCCTACGCCTTCCCCCTGACTTGATCCTTTGGTCAGACCGGGGATGTCTATGATCTCTACGGTAGCAGGCACTATTTTTTCCGTTGTCTGAAACTTTTCCAATTCATACAGACGGGGATCAGGGACCTGCACTATCCCGATATTGGATTTTCTCGAGCCAAAGGCAAAATCCGTCACTTCGGCTTTGGTGTTGGACATACAATTAAATAAGGTCGTTTTACCCGTATTGGTAATTCCTGTAATTCCACACTGCAAGCTCATAATTTTTAATTTATTTTAAGACAAAAATACCATTTTTTATTGGGATGGAGACTTTTCAATGACAGGTTTCCACTATTACCTAAAAATCCAAAATGAAGATCTATTACAGTTCTTCATTGCACGCCACTATTGGAAATGCTCATTTCAAAGTTTTTCACCGTAGCGAAGG
>CAYLJE010000084.1:0-11207 GCA_964383915.1 uncultured Rikenellaceae bacterium | reverse complement strand
AGGCCAAAACTTTTAGAGAAAGTTTTGGATGAGGTGTAATAAAGAATTTCCTGAGACTTCCCTCCGGAGTTGTTTATTATATCAAATCTAAAAGCAAAACAAGCCTGGGATTTAAAACAGTACAACAAAAATCTTTCGCTAAAAATTCATCTATGGGAGGGGATGCATAAATATCAAAAGATCAAATAGAATTATTTAGTCAGTTTTTTTTATATTTTTATAAAAAATTAAAAAAATTTCAGGAATCTAAATGACTAATAAATTACCCTCTGATACCCAGTTAGTGAGATCCCTCCAGAAAGGAGATGTGGTAGCCTTTGATCAAATATTTTCAAAATATGGAAATAAGATCTTGTATTTGGCAAAAGGATATCTCGGATCCAAAGAGGAAGCAGAAGGGCTGGTACAGGAAGTTTTTATCAAAGTTTGGGAAAACAGAAAGAATATCAAAGAGCATCTTTCTTTCAGGTCTTATCTTTTTACGATTACGTATAATGCAATCCGGAAATTTTTCAGGGCCAAATACAGGAAACAGGAATTCCTCAAAGAATTTTTGCGGGATTTTTCAGGTTCAATAGGTTATTCTTCTTTGCAAATTGAATATTTCGAGTTACTGGAACAGGTGGATCTTGTGGTTGAGAAATTACCACGCAGACAAAAACAGGTGTATAAGCTTAGTCGTGAGGATGGACTTTCGCATAAGGAGATAGCAAAAATATTATCCATTGATACCAAAACGGTAGAGAATCATATTCATGAGGCGATAAAACGAATAAAAAGGCATTTGAAAAAAATGGGGTTAATAAGTTTGGTCTTTATGACATTTTTTTTATAGATATAGAGCCCTGGATCCAAAAGTTTACTATTCCCTTTCAAATAATCTGTCGCAAGTGAATATGTTATAAAACATATTTTTATTTCTGGGTGATACCTCTGTTTTTTTGATATGCAATAATGGATGCAGTACCCACGGGTAACGGGTCTGTAGGTTTTAGGTTAATAATGAGGGTTGGTAGGGAAAAGGATCAGGTGTCTTTTTCCCTGCCTCACCTTATGGAAATTGTTTTTTGCATGGAAAAGATTGATGGGAAATTACTGAAAAGATTTTTCGAAGGAAAATGTAATAAGACGGAAAGAGAGGAAGTAATACAATGGTTTACGGAAGAAAAATATTCCGGTTCCCTGAAATTTGCATGGGCTGAACATTTTAATGAAATACTGGACCGGGAGGAACTGGAATCTGATCAGGCCCGGTTACTTTCGTTGTCAGATAGAATCAATCATCAGATAGATATCAGGGCATCCAAAAGAGCTGTCCGTTTTTTGCCGGGCAGGGCGATACGGTTTGCCGGGAAGGTTGCTGCTATTTTGTTTTTACCGCTATTATTAATTTCCGGATGGTATTATATGAAATATCCTCCTACCCTAAATCATGTCGGGATCGCTGCAATGGTAGCTCCAAGAGGAGCCCGAATTCATTTTACTTTACCGGATGGATCGCAAGGCTGGTTAAATTCGGAAAGCACTTTAAAATATCCACTGGCTTTTACCGGGAAAAAGAGGGTGGTAGAACTCTCGGGAGAAGGGTATTTTGAAGTGTTTAAAAATGCCCGCAAGCCTTTTATAGTGAAAACAGGGAAGATCGAGGTGAAAGCATTGGGGACGAAGTTTGATGTAAGTACCTATCCGGATGAGGAGGCAGTGGAAGTGACACTGGAAACGGGGAAGGTAGTTGTTTTAGGAACAAAACCCGGACAAAAAGAGACCCGGTTGGCTGTAATGGATACCGGGGAACAGGTACATATACGAAAGGTAGATCACCGGATACAGAAAAAAATGGTAGAGGATCCCGGATGTTATATTGCCTGGAAAGACGGGAAGCTGATCTTCAGGAATGACCCCATGGGCCAGGTGATCAGAAAGTTAGGGAGATGGTATAATGTGAAGTTTTATTTACAGGAGAAAAAACTGGAGGATTATCGCTACCATGCCACGTTTCAATACGAATCACTGGATGAGGTGTTGAAACTGATCAAATTAACTTCACCGGTTGATTACAAGATCATCAAAAGGAAAAAACTGCCGGATGGTTCTTTTTCTAAAAAGCGGATTATCCTTTTTGCTAAGAAAGGGATAAATCTAAATAATAAATATGTCCAATAGAATTTTAATGGACCCTTTTTGTTTAACCTAAATCGTATATGCCTATGAAACACAACCCATCAGAGTAAAAAAAGACAGGAAAGCACTGGTATTGCTTCCCTGTCCGTTTAGAAGATTTTCATTTTTTAACGCAATTAAAAACCACTAAACTTTACAAAGTTATGAAAAATAAATCTAAATCACTATGGGTATTATTTAAGCCCATATGTTCTTTAAAAATTTTTATGATTATGAGAATAATGGTATTTCTTCTCCTTCTCGGTGTAATACAGGTAATGGGAATGGATTCTTATTCCCAGAATACCAAAGTGTCCCTTAATATGAATGATGTGACAGTAGGGCAGGTACTGAATACGATCGAAAGCCAGAGCGAGTTTTATTTTATTTATAATCAGAAGCTTGTAAATGTCAATCGTATAGTAAATATTGATGTCAAAAATAAAAGAATTGACAAGGTACTGAACCGGCTTTTTGCCGGGACCGATATTAAGCATCTGGTTTTAGACCGGCAGGTTGTTTTGTCCCCTAAGGCCCTGCTTGCCTCAACACAGACAGCCGTAAAAAATTTGCGACAGCAGCAAAAAATCATTACCGGCACGGTCACCAACCAGCAGGGGAAACCCTTGCCGGGAGCTACTATTGTGGTGAAAAGTAATATTTCACAAGGGACTGTTAGCGATAAAGATGGAAATTATACGCTAAAAATTTCAGCAAATGCAAAAACGCTTGTTTTTTCCTTTGTCGGGATGAAGTCCCAGGAAATTGAGATTGGTCAGTCAACAGTGATCAATGTTAGAATGGAAATGGAAACTACGGAAATGAAACAAGTGGTGGTGACTGCTTTAGGGATCAGGAAACAGGAAAGGGCGCTGGGTTATTCTGTGTCGGTAGTCTCGGGAGACGAAATGGCCAAAGCTCGTGAGATCAATTTTACTAATTCACTTGCAGGCAAGGTTGCCGGGGTAAATGTTTCCTCTATGGCTTCAGGTCCTGCAGGTTCAAATCGGGTGATCATCAGGGGTAACTCATCCCTTTCAGGTAATAACCAGCCCCTGTATGTTGTCGATGGTATTCCCATTGATAATTCCCAATTAGGTAATGCGGGAATGTGGGGCGGTTATGACAGAGGACAGGGTATTGGTAATTTGAGCTCTGATGATATTGAAAGTGTCAGTGTCTTAAAAGGAAACGCGGCTGCAGCCCTGTATGGATCGCGGGCATCGAATGGCGTGATACTAATAACTACTAAAAGCGGCCATAAAAGAAAAGGTGTTGGTATTGAATTTTCATCAAATTATGTTTCAGACAATATAATTGATTATACCGATTTCCAACATGAGTATGGTAGTGGGGACAGAGGTTTAAAACCGACGAGTAAGGCGGAAGCTTTAGATGATGGTGCCTGGGTCTGGGGTGAAAAGCTTGATGGTTCTGATGTTATTCAGTTTGATGGTGTGGCAAGACCCTATTCTTATGTTGGAAATAATGCAAAGAGGTTTTATCGTACCGGATCAACCTGGACAAATAATCTGGCACTGTCAGGGGGAAACGATGTTCAGACCTATCGTTTTTCGATGACCGATCTCAGGAATAATTCAATAGTGCCTAATTCCGGTATGTCACGCGATAACATAAGCCTGCAAACAAATGGGCAGTATGGGAAAAGGTTAACCTTATCAGCAAGAATAGAATACGTTTATGAAAAAGTTAAGAACAGAGCTTATCTTTCAGATTCACCAAAGAACGCAAACTATGCGGTTTTTTCTTTACCTCCCAATGTAAATGTTGAAAACCTGAAAGGAACAAGCGGTGACCCTGGAAGGGGTGCAGACGGAAACGAACTTTTATGGAATGGCAATGTATTTGCAACCAATCCATATTTTGCTACCTATCAAGTCATTGATAATGATAATAGAAACAGGGTTTTGGGTTCAGTGCTTTTGAAATATCAGTTTACTGACTGGTTGTATCTTCAGGGTAGAATGGGTAGAGACTTTTCAGAAGTGAGGAGTATTGGCGTGGAACCTTACGGACTGGCTTATTCAATTCGTGGAGGCATGGGCGAAGAAAATAGGAAAATCGTTGAAACCAACGCTGATGCCATGTTGGGTTGGGATCATAATTTTGGCAATAACATAATAAATTTTAACGGATTTATAGGCCTTAGTTCCATGGTGCATAAATATGAACATCTTTATTTAGGTGGCAACAAATTTTATTTTCCAAGTTTCTATAATATTAGTAACCTTCAAAACCAAACACGGAATATGTCAGTTCAAGAACACGGGATTAATTCGTTCTATGGTTCGGCAGAAGTTTCTTACAAGAAACAACTTTATCTGGATGGAACGGTTAGAAAAGACTGGTTTTCTACTCTTGACGGGAGGGGGGTCTTATATCCTTCTGTAAGTTTGAGTTGGGTTTTTTCCGATGCTTTTAATATGCCTGCATGGTTTTCATTTGGTAAAATCAGGGCATCATGGGCACAGGTTGGCGGTGGTGCCAATAGACCTTATCAGACAGCACTGTCTTACCGTCTTGTTGGACAGGGTCACCTTGGAATGTCAGTGGAGTCGATTTCTCAAGGGTCTGTACCTAATAAAAATCTTACACCTTATACATCAAATGAAAATGAATTGGGTTTAAATATTCGTCTTTTTAATAACAGGATCGGGGTTGACTTTGACGTTTATAACAGAAAGACTGAAGACGATATCGTGTCTGCTACGATATCTCACGCTTCAGGTTATAATGCTGCTACAGTTAATCTTGGTGAAATTACTAATAAAGGCGTTGAACTTTTAGTCAATGCGGGCATCGTAAGGCACCATGCTTTTAAATGGGATGTTACTTTTAACTATGCCAATAACAAAAACGAGGTTGTAAAACTTAATGGAGAAATTAAAACTATGATCGTAGATCAAAGCCGTAATATGGGTACTTATATCGCGAATATGGTAGGGTATCCTTACAGTGAGATTTATGGCTATACTTATAGGACCGATGCTCAGGGAAGACGGGTATATGATGCTTCCGGCCTGCCTATGAGAAGTACTGATTTGCAAGCGCTCGGGACTGGTGTTTGTCCGACCACAATGGGGTTGAATAATTCCTTTACCTATAAAAACTTTAATTTAAGTTTCCTGATTGACATGAAAGCAGGTGGTTCCATTTATTCCGCGACTAATGCTTATGCTTATGTCAGAGGTCTTCATAAGAATACACTCGTGGGTCGTGCATCAGGTATAGATGTTTCAGGTGTTGATGAAAGCGGAGCAGAATTTTCTCATCATATTGACGCCAATAATGTTCAGGACTATTACCATGCAATTTACCATATTTCTGAACAGTTTGTTTATGACGCGTCATTTGTTAAACTCAGACAGTTTGTGCTTGGATATAATCTTCCGGCTGGTTTAGTTAATAAAACTCCATTCGAGGCAATGAACATTTCACTTGTTGGCAGGAATCTTTTGCTACTGTGGAGTAAAACAGAAAACATAGATCCGGAATCTACGTTTAGCAATGGCAATGCGCAGGGGCTTGAGATGTTTGGTGTTCCTCCAATACGGTCTTTTGGTATAAACTTAAATGTAAAATTTTAGTGTAAATCAATAAATTTTATTAATTATGAAAAATTTGAAAAGAATATTAATTATACTGTTTACAGGCATTTTCCTTTTAAGTGCCTGTGATACGCAGAAACTTGAAGACTTGAATAATAATCCGAATGCTGTTGAGGAGATGAACTATGGTTATGTGTTCAGTGATGCCTTATTGACAACAGCAACCGGGAGATATGAAGCTAAGCGTGCCAATATGTTTTTATGTGGTTCATACATACAACAATATGCATCATTAACAACAAGTGATTTTAGCGTTGGTGATAAATATTTATATAGTCCGGTATTCTGTTCTGCATATTTTGATCAAGTATATAGATACTCGATTAAACAGTTAGTAATGCTTATCGGAGAAATGAAAGATGATCCTGAAATGGTGAATAACCTTTCTATGGCAAGAATTTGGAGGGTGTTGAACTTTCAAAGGTTGACCGATCTTTATGGCGATGTTCCTTACACTGATGCCGGAAAGGGTTATACTGACCAGAACTATGCTCCCAAGTATGACAAGCAGTCGTTTATTTATCCCGATATGTTGAAAGAACTGGACGAAGCCCTTAATGCTTTTGACCCCTCAAAAACCACCTGGGGCGAGCAGGATTTCATATATAAAAGCGATATTAGCAAGTGGAAAAAATTCGGTTATTCCCTGATGCTAAGGCTCGGGATGCGATTGTCAAAAGTTGATCCTGCTGCTGCCGAGACATGGGTGGCCAAAGCAATTACAGGAGGAGTGATGACAAGCAATGACGATGGTGCTTTTATTCCTTGTTCCGATTTAAACCGAAACGGAAATAGTGATGCACTTCATGATCAAGATTATGGTGAAAGAATTTCCAGGACTTTTGTGGATTTTCTGCAGGACCATGGTGATCCGCGATTAGATGTTATTTGTCATATAGGCGACTCTAGTACTGTACATCAGGGATTGCCGAATGGCTATAACTATAATACAATTAAGGACTACATGCATGAGGCTAATGTAAATAATAATGAATTCGATTATGTGAACAGAATATTCTATGAATATGATGCTCCCTATTTTGTGCAGACTTATGCAGAAGTGGAACTTTTACTGGCTGAAGCTGCTGAAAGAAGTTGGGGCGGTCTAACCCCTGCTGATGCTCCGGCACACTATGATGCAGGGGTACGTGCAGCTATGCATATCTATAAATACTATGATGCCTCATTGGACATTCCCGATACGGATATTGATGCCTATCTCCTTGTCAACCCTTATAATCCGGCTACCGGATTACAGCAGATTGGTGAACAATACTGGGTTGCTACCTGGATGAATTTTTATGAAGGCTATGCTAACTGGAGAAGGACCGGATATCCGGTACTGACTCCTGTTAATTATCCCGGGAACCAATCAAATGGCCAGATACCAAGAAGGATAAGGTACGCGGAAAGTGAATATGCATCAAATGCAAGTAACCTCGGGGCTGCAATAACAGATCAGGGACCAGATGCCTTTACCACACATATGTGGTGGGATAAGGCAAAATAGAAACTATGATCATTTAAAATAATACTACTATCCGGCTAAAATTAATAATCGAATAGTAGTATTATTTTATTTACTGAATTCATGAAAACTAATTTATCATCCACTATGAAAAGTATTTTTTTAATTTCATCTCTTATTATTTATCTGGCAGGCTGCTCTGGTCAACAAAATCAGAAAGATGAAAATGTCCTTCAAGGTGATTTTTGGAGAAAACAGGCCTTAAAAGATATTATCCCTTATTGGACACAACATGCCCGGGACACTGTTGACGGCGCTTTCATCACGAACCTTGATAGCGTCTGGAAACAGTTTGGTTCAACAGATAAATATCCCAGCATGATCTCGCGACATATTTTCAGCTATTCGGTTGCTTTTCTGCTGAGCGGAGAAGAAAAATACCTCGACATTGCTACTGAAACGGTTCATTTCCTTCTGGACCATGCATGGGATAAGGAATATGGTGGTTGGTTCGATGTTCTCGATAAACAAGGTAATCCTGTTGAAACAACAAAAAGCAGCTTTATCCAGTTTTACGCGAATACGGGATTAGCTATGTATTATTTGGTTACACATGATAAAAATATACTGAAATATATCGAAAAATCCAACGAACTGATGATGTCAAAAAGATGGGACATCCAATATGGTGGGTGTTATGATATTCTTAACCGGGATTTGAGCGTAAAATCAAGTGACAAAACTTTTGCGTCAGCGGTCGTACCCGTTTCAAGTTACATGCTTTATCTGTATCTTGCTACAAGAGAAGGGAAATATCTAAATCAGGCCGAAAAAATAATGAACCTGGCCTTATTAAAAATGCAGGATACTGAAAGTAAATGGATAGTGGAACCCTTTAACCGCGAATGGGATTACAAAACAAGAAAGGATCACTTTGAAACAGAAATTAATACCGGTCACAATATAGAAGCAGTCTGGATGTTCTACAGGCTTTATCTTTTAACCGGTAAAAAGAGATATATCGATTCCACAAATGCTATAACAAATAAGATATTCAAATGGGGATTTGATACAGAAACGGGAGCATGGTACAATACCACGGGAAGACTGGACCCCTCAATTCACGGGAAAGCAACATACTGGTGGATACAAGTATATGGTAATATGTTTAGCCTTTTTTCTTACCGGATCACGAATGATAATAAATACCTGAAGTATTTTGAAAAAGGCGCCGGATTCTGGAATAAAAACTTCATAGACAGAAAATATGGAGACACCAATTTCGCTGTTTATACGAATGGGACGATAAAGGAAAAGAAAAAGGCCGGGAAATATAAAACTTCTTATCATTCGATGGAGTCTGATCTTTTACTTTCTCTCTATCTTGATTTTTGGGTGAGCAAAAAACCGGTGGAACTTTATTATCATATTGCCTCCTCAGGAAAGGGTGAGAAACTATATCCCTGTCCTATTGAGGATCAGACAATAAAAATAGAAAAAGTAATGATTAACGGCAAAAATTGGACTGATTTCAATAAAAAAGAAGCATTTATTAATTTACCCGGATCAGAAAATATAGACGTGAAAGTTACGCTGGCAAAGCATTAAAGTTCATAATGAATGCCCCCGGCGCAAAAATTACAATTAATAATTAATAAAAATGGGGTATCCAGTCGTTACCCGTAATTAAATTCACGTTTTAGTAAAAGCAAGATATTCAGAGGTTTATCTGAAACTATCATAATATCTAACGTGCTGATATACATTATTTTATTTTTTTCGCGGGAGAAGATAAGATACCCCATTTTAATAAATATAAATCGAAAATATAAGTATTAATAAGGTAGAATTGACCATGATTAAAAAAACATTATTATTATCGCTCGTTCTGTTAACTATGTCTATATGGATTACCAACAGTTTTTCCCAGGGAATAAAACCGACTTCGGAGGAAGTATTGCAATATGGCAAATTGCGTTACCTGACGGACTATAGGCGAGACTGGAGTAAACCTGCGAATATCTCAGTGGAGGTGCTGACCAGAACAACACTGGTACATACGCACAACAGAATATCTTATTGCTACGACGGTTTGCCTGAAAGGGAAATACTTGAAAAACAGATGGTTAACTTTAGTCAATATGTTCGAGATCTTCACAGCAAAGGGATTCTGGTCATTTCCTATCTGGCAACAACAAGATTTCATGGGGACCCCGAAAAACGAAATCGATTTTTCGATTTCTACGATCATCGGTGGAACCAATACAAAGATTACTTTGGTTCCAAACCCATTGATCCGGTTAAGTGGGCGAGGCTTGATTCACGAGGTAAGCCATGCGTGTACTATCCAAAAGATCTGGGAGGCGGAGTGGTTGAAGATGCTGTTTGTTATAACAATCCTGCGGTAGATCAGTATGTTCGCGGGGCGATCAAGCTCCAGGTAGAATTCGGCTCCGACGGTATTTTTATCGATGATTCGCCGATCTTCTGTTTTTGCCCTTTTTGCAATGCTAAGTTCAGGACTTACCTGAAAAATAAGTACAGCCCAAAGGAGTTAATAGACATTTTTAACGTTAAAGATGTTGCCAGGGTTGATCCAAGGAAGTTTATGGAGGAAAGGCTGTTCAATACCGAAAACCCTTTGGTAGTTGAGTGGAAGCGGTTCAGGGCCCTGGACTACACAGAGCATCTTAAAGCGCTCAGGGCTTATGGGGACAGCCTTAAGCCGGGGTTTATCCTGATTGATAATTCCTGTCTGTGGGAAGGAGATCCCTATCGGGCATTTAAATCTGCAGTAGGTCCTCTTGAGGAGTGGTCTAAGGCTGAGAGTGCTATTTTTATTGAGGCTCAATGGAATGCCAATCCTCATGGAGGACAGGATTTTAAGGTAACCAACACGCCTGTTTTAAAATATAGTGTAGGGGCTTCCCATGGCATACCCACAACTTACCTCGGTTACCTGGGAGATCCGACATCCGGGATATACAAACCATTATCTTCTTTTAGTCCACTGGTCAAACTCTCCATCGCCGAGTGTAACGCCAATCAGGCTTCCTTTATTTACGAGCCTGTCTGGGAAGGGTATAGGGGGGAAAGTGAAGAATTCAAAGTTGAGAAAAAAATCGTAAAGGGCGTGAGCGAGTACAATAGTTTTCTCGCTAAAAATGAGAATCTTTTTCTCGGATCGAAACCTTACGTCAATGTAGCTGTTTTTTGTTCGGTAGAACAGGCTTACGGGGGTTATACAACCTATGCCATGGCGGTTTCAAGGATGCTTTCAGATGCGCAGGTTCCCCATGTCATGATTGTAGATGATGATGTAAAGCCTGAAGTTTTGGAAAAATATGATCTTGTCATTTTGCCTGATGTCCCCATGATGAGTGATAAAGAGATAGATATTTTTGAAAGATACGTGAAAGCGGGAGGCGGACTATTAATCCTTGGTGCTACTGCAAAATACGATAATTTCGGCAGGATGAGAAAAAGATTAGGCCTCAGTAGGTTATTTAAGGGTAATGAACCCTGGGGGCATTTAGACCAGGGAGTAGATCAAACGCTTGGGATAAATACTATTGTAAAAAATGAATACGGAAAAGGCCGGGTGATATTTATACCTGCAGAGGCGTATGGTTCTCTCCCGATGACCGGGAGACAGAAAGTAGTCATATTCAAAGGATTATCGTCTATTCTTACCGGGAAACTGGTTTCTCTCAACAAGGTATTTGGTGATTTAGTCAGGTGGGCAGCCGGAGGGAGTTATCCTGTTCAATGCCTTGCTCCTTACACGGTGGAGTGTCACCCGTTAATCCAGGCAGGTAAATCGAGAGTGGTTGTTCATCTCGTAAATTACAAGGTTGATCTTAAGGGGAACATAACCGAAGAGAAAAATACAAGGTTGAAGGTCTTGCTTCCTGAAGGCACCAAAGCAAAGAAGGTCAGGCTCGTGTCTC
>CAYLJE010000083.1:0-11380 GCA_964383915.1 uncultured Rikenellaceae bacterium | reverse complement strand
TTAAATATCTTTTTTTCTTTATTTCCTTAAATATCTCACGCAAAGAACGAAGCGTTTTTTTCTCTCCCCCGTTTTCTGTTGTATCTGTCGTCTGTTTCATATTCTATTTCCCGGTTAAATTTTGGTCATTAGTTTTTCCTCGAGAAGCCTCCATGCTTTTTTCAGCAGCGAAGCTACTTCATTATTCTCTTCCACCACACTTTTTCCGGTATTAATAGCTTCTGAGAAGTGCTTGTCATAAGGGATGATAGCCAGCAGGTCTAGTTTATTCCGTGCCACAAATTTTTTCAGGGCTTCGGTTAATTCTGTATTAATATCAGCTTTATTGATAATACAACCGGCCGGCAGGTTAAAATTATGAATCACTTCCATCACCCTTTCCAGATCGTGCATTCCCGAAAGGGTCGGTTCTGTGACAAAAACAACATAATCCGTTCCGGTGATGGATGCTGTAACCGGGCAACCAATTCCGGGGGATCCGTCAATAAGAATATATTTCACCTTTTTTTTTGTCGCGCATCTTTTTGCTTCTTTCCTTACCTCGGAAACCAGCTTCCCCGACATATCCGAGCCTATGCCCAGACGGGCATGCACCAACAAATTATCCATCCGGGTCTGGGACACAAAAATTTCCCCGGCTTTCAGTAACTTCATTTCAATTGCCTCTACCGGACAAATACGGGCACAATAACCACATCCTTCACACTCCACCGGGATCACCTTATATACATTACCGTCCGGCTCCACGGCATTGAAATGACAAACCTGCATACAATCACCGCACCCTGCACACATTTCCGAATCGATCACCGCCTCATAACCACTGTAGAAATCTCTTTTTTCCAATGTCCTTGGTTCTGTAACCAGGTGCATATCGGCCGCATCCACATCACAGTCAGCAATAACAGCATCTTTGCCAGCCAGGTACCCGAAAGATGCTGTCACAGACGTCTTGCCGGTACCCCCTTTTCCAGATATGATAACCACCTGCTTCATATTATTTTTGTAACGGAATAATCGTTTGAATATGCCTGTAAATTTTCTCCAGCGCGTGCATCACTTCCGGCACCTTTTTATATAATAATTCCCCCCGGGCATAAATTTCGGCTACTTCTCTCAAGTGGGGGATCCTGCCTGCAATCCGGATATCTTCCTCCCTGCAATAGTCGTCAATCAGAGAAACATCCGGATTATCTTTGTTGATAACAATGGCAAACTTTTTTCCCAATTGCCGGAGGGTATCCACAGCAAGATGGAGATCATTCAACCCAAAACGGGTAGGTTCAGCCACCATCAGGATATAATCGGATCTTTTGACTGCTTCCATCATAGGGCACGATGTCCCGGGCGGAGCATCAAAAAGGATAATGGAATCATCCTCATGATGAGCTTCAGTATAAGCAATGGTCTGTGCAATCAAGGGTGTGGCCATCTCCCTGCCGATATCCAGGCGACCTTCTATCCATGTAAAAGTTTTGTTTACGCCAGGAAGTGAAACCCGAAATCTCGTCACCTCCCCAATCCTGTCATCCACCATAGGAAGAGAATGTGAAGGACAAAGATCCGAACAGGCATAACAACCATGACACAATTCGGGAAAGACTATTACCGACTTACCTGTAAAAGCAATGGCATTATACATACATGCCTCACTACACTCTCCGGATAAAATGCAGGTATTCTTATTCCAGCGGGGTATCTTACGATATCTTACCGACCGTTCCAAAACCTCCCCTTTCAGGAAAATACCTGTATCGGGTTCTTCCACATCCAAATCTGCCAGTGTCACCGGACTGCCAATAACATCCCTGATGTAAGCACTTAAATTAACAGACAGTGTGGTTTTCCCTGTCCCTCCTTTTCCACTAGCTATCGATACTTCCATTCTTAAAAAAACAATAATATCTGTCTCTGAAACAAGGCTACAAAAGTAATCTGTTTATGATCATAATAATGGGGTTATTTCAAAATAATTTTGAAATAACCCCTTTCCATTACTTAAAAAATACACCAACCCTTTTCTTTGCCCACAGAAAAAGCCCACTGAACAAATGGGTCATAATTCTGATAAAAGAGTTAATCCTTTCTCTCCTCAGAACCCAGATCACCTAACCTTTTCTGAAGATCTTTCTGTCTTTGTTCCAGATATTTCAGTTCATTCTCCAGAAAAGTCTTTTCATCACCTACAGGCAGATTTTCGTCAGGATAATAACCCCTGCGATATCCGGCTCCCCACCGGTATCCACGGCCATATCCTCCTCCTAAACCCCACCTGTAACCTCTTCCGTAACCGTAACCTCTTCCCCCTCCGGGGACATCATTCATATATCCCGGCACGGAATAGCCGGCACAATATCCGGCCCTTCTTCCTGTCAATGGTCCTAATCCGTCAGGACCTGTTCTATCACCTCTTGCCATAATTACCTCCTTTTTTAAATTATGATACAAATATATTGAACATATGTTCAATATCCAAAAAAAATTTAATTATTTTTGCAGTAATTTTAAACAAACTTATTTAAATAATGATAACCAAAGAAGAAGCTCTTGCAGCCATCAAGAATGTTAAACATCCGGCAATAGATCATACCTTGCTGAATTTGGGAATTGTCAAACATATTTCAACAGACGAAGACATAGTCTATGTAACTTTTGCTTTCCCTTTCCCGGACATACCGATTGCTGACACGTTGATTCAATCTGTTTCCGAACCTTTACAAAAACTAAAGGTTAAGGTCAGGGTTGATATGGTTTTAATGACTGAGGAAGAAAAGGAACGTTTTCTCCGGATGGAACATGAAGCATGGGAGGGACCGGAAGAAGAAGGATGATTGTCGATTGTTGAAGGATGAATTTAATGCGTGATGGAAAATGGTATTCACTATCTTTCAGGCATATTGATTATATCTATTAACGAAAATTAAAAAATAACTTTATGGCAGATCTGGTATTATTACGACACGGCGAGTCAGCCTGGAACAAACTAAATGTTTTTACGGGCTGGGTAGATGTTCCCTTAACACCCAAAGGCATTGAAGAGGCGACGCATGCAGGAAAGAAATTAGCAGATTTTAAGTTTGACATCATTTTTACCTCCACATTGGTACGTGCGATGGAAACGACCATGATTTCCATGGCCTATAACAAAAACTCCCGTTTACCGGTAGTTATTCACAACGAACCGGGAGAAGAAAGTGAATGGGCCCGGATTTACGATGAGGAAATGGAAAAATCCATTATTCCGGTCATCCGCGACTGGCACCTGAATGAACGGTATTACGGAGAGCTGCAAGGGAAAAACAAAGCCAGTACAGCAGAACAGTATGGAGATGAGCAGGTTCATCTCTGGCGACGCAGCTATGATGTCCCGCCCCCTAACGGAGAATGTCTGAAAGACACTGCCGAACGAACCATCCCATTTTTCAGGGAAAATATTGTTCCGCGTTTAAAACTCAATAAAAATGTTTTTGTTGCTGCCCACGGAAACAGCCTTCGTTCCATCGTCATGTATCTGGATCACCTGAGTGAACAACAGGTACTGAATCTTGAGATCCCCACGGGACAACCGATCCTTTATCATTATGACAGGGATAACTTTATTAAAAAAGAGTTCTAAATGAATTTCACATCCATTCTTGGCACTTTTAAAGAGGCGCTGGTCATTACTTTCTTTGTATTGATTATTATGCTGATCGTAGAGTATATCCACGTACAAACGCAAGGTACCTGGAGTCATGCCCTGCAAAAACGGGAATGGGTACAAATTTTAATAGCCGGTTTTTTGGGATCCACTCCGGGATGCATTGGTGCTTTTACTGTTGTCTCACTTTACACACATGGTATTATGGGGTTTGCTTCACTGGTAACCACAATGATTGCTACCTTTGGAGATGAGGCATTTGTCATATTGGCAATGATTCCAAAAACAGGATTGATGCTGATGGGCATTACCTTTCTGATCGGCATCACGGTTGGTTTCATAATCTACCCGTTTGAAAAGAAAAAAAAAGGAATATTATTCCCTGTCCGGGGACACCTGGAAATACACAAAGGACAAGAAATTGCCTGCAGATGTTTCGACAAAAAGACGCTGAGAGGATATTATCTGAAGCCGTCTTTTGAACGTGTTCTTCTGTTGGTTGGATTTTCTCTTTTCCTGATCTTTTTGCTCACAGGAGATATCGGTCCTGAAACCTGGAACTGGATAAAGATCACATTCATACTTTTATTGATAACAACCATTTTTATCATTGCTACCGTTCCCGAACATTTTATCAAGCAACATCTCTGGAAGCATATTATCCGTAAACATCTATTGCGTATTTTTCTCTGGACGTGGGGTACGTTTCTTGTGCTGCTGACATTGCAACAATTCTTTGATATCAACGAATGGATCCGTAATAATACCATCTATATGATGGTGTTGGCTATCCTGGTGGGTATTATTCCCGAATCGGGTCCACATATGATATTCATTACGCTGTTTGCCCAGGGACATATTCCTTTCAGCGTCCTGCTTGCCAATTCTATTGTACAGGACGGCCATGGCATGCTGCCCCTGCTTGCTGAATCGCCCAAACAGTTTGTCTATGTAAAACTCATTAACATGGGTGTAGGCGCTGTCTTCGGCTTTGCGGCATTAGCATTTCATTTTTAAAAACAGGATGTTCCATGTTCGAGGCCCCGGGTTGGTAAAACGAAACAATACACGCTTCATGGAGATGCATGCACTATCTCTTTTCTTTTATCTTAAATGAGAAATTTGTCTGAAAAAAATATCTTTTCTATCTTTATAGGTTGAACCTCAAAAATAAACTAATTTTATAATTATTATGACTATGATAATAACATTCAATGAGTTGCGAAGGATCAAGGATAGTCTGCCAAATGGAGCCATGCAAATGATTGCTGAAAGACTGGACCTTCATGTTGAAACGGTAAGAAATTATTTTGGCGGCACCAATTATAAAGATGGAGAAAGCATTGGAATACACATGGAACCGGGTCCGGACGGCGGGCTGGTAACACTGGATGACACAACCATATTGGAGATAGCCAGGGAGATCGCCACCAGGTAACCTTTTCACTCAAATCCCCTGCATAAAGGCCTGTCTTTTGTGCAAGATATATCATGACAATTCCGGAAATCATTGAAGAAGCTGAGCACCGGTGGGGTGATCAGTTATATGATTTTTGCAGGTCCTGTTTCTCCACTCATTATCTTCCTTCCCATGACGAAACCCATCATTTAAGAACCTGGCATTTTGCCCGGGAACTGATGCCCGGATATGATCAACAGATCTATCCCCTGACCAAGCCTCTGGTTGAAGGGACTCTCATCGCCACCATGTTACATGATACCGGCATGTCAGAAACCATAGACTTTACACATGGACACACAGGACGCAAAATAGCAGAAAATTTTTTATCACAATCTTCTACCACCCCAGTATTGAAAGATAAAATCCTGGAAGCCATAGAAAAACATGATGATAAAAGCTATTCAAACAGCACGATATGGAACACAGATACTTCTGCCATGCTGTCCCTTCTCTCGCTGGCAGATGACATGGATGCTTTCGGAGCCATCGGGGCATTCCGGTACTATGAGATTTATACCCTGCGAGGAATTCCACTCAAAGAGATCGCCTCACACGTGTTACCAAACCTGGAAAACCGTTATGACAACATGATCCGTCATCTTGAAACATGGCCTGAGATTCTTCTAAAACAGGAGCCACGATACCGTCTTACCCGCAACTTCTTTGAGGACATGAGAAAGAACAACTCATCAACTTTGAAGGTCATTCATTACTTTGAGGAATATATCCGGATCCCTCAAAAAAAACCTGAGGAAGTCATATCCGGCCTGTTGAAAGGCATCAGAGAAAAATATACCCTGGATTTCTTCTCCGGTTTACAGAAGGAGTTAACCTCGTTTCCCGGTTTATCAAACAAGCAGGATGCTTAAGGTCATTCATATGAAACAAGAATGAAGAAAATAATTGTTCTTAAACAAGAAAGAGTTCGGTCTAAAAAGATTCTTTGTTGCCAACCTCTGCGTTGTCAGGAATTTTTCAATCCTCTATCCGGTATTCCGGATCATGAAGGGAGGAGAATCGGGAAATATACTGATGAAGAGACAAAGAGACCCTGTGCCTAAGTGACTCTGTGATGATTCTCCTTCGCAGACGATACATGAAAAGGAGATTGGCGGTTGCTACCATTTACCAAATGACCAATGAATGACTACTGCAGAAATATCCAACAGGAGGAAAACACTTTTGTCTTTTACCTTATCCAATTTTATCCGGCTTTTATCATGAGTTATCTGTCTCACGGTTCTTGAATGCTGGATCTTTCTTTAATAGGTCGTTGTCATATCTTCAGGTACCACGATAATATAATCAGCCAGGCCGGCATGATCTGTATCCAGCTTATCCATGTCTTTCTGCATAACCACCGAAATGGTTTTAATCTGTAAAGAAAGGTCTTTTTGTAACAGATACCATACAATTCCCTGATGATGATCAGAATGATAAGATCCATTAAAATGCAAAAAAAGTTTCCCTTTTTCCCAGTTTTTAAAGATAAACCAAGCCATGGTGGCATCTTTTACTGCCTGCGCTTTGGGAAAATTTTTATTCATATGCGACCCCATCCCTTTCATTGATAGCATGTCTTTATAACACTTCACCTCCGGATCATAAGGAATGGGGAGGGGATGAATATAAGATTTGGCTTCGTCACTGAGCGGATCCAGTCCCTCAAAACCTTTTTTAGCAACAATAGAAGCATACCGCCGTGGGATATTATCAGCAACAAAAACCAGATCGCTGTCATGCGCAAAATCTACCAGCGGTTTATAATCGGTCTTGTAGTTTTTCCACAGCCGGGCTTCCTGCTCAAATTTATCAGCAGGAATAAGATGTCGTAAATATTCATTCAAGATCAACTGGTTATCAGCTTCGAGCATTTCAGCACCCAACACCAGGTCCTGCTTTCTCTCCTGATAAAGGCTTTTGGTCACTTCATATTCCATCCAGTGAGCAATAGGGTTGTTGTGCAGTTCGCCAAAAAAGACCATATCAGCAGTCTGTAGATCATTTATCATTTTGCCGTATGCTACAGGCTTCCCTTTGGAATTAAACAAACGATAGGCCGGTTTTTCCGGCTTAAAAGAAGAAAACAAAAAAACCGATAATAACAGAGGTATAAAAAGTTTAAGATTCATAATGCGTTTTTTAAATGATTGTTTGTAAAATTATTTTCGGAAAAATAATAATTTTTACAAATGTCTGCAATCTTTTTTATCCAACGAAAAACGTATGCATTTTGGATGAAATAAAAAATTCCATATGTTTGTTGGTTGAAGACCAACATGACAACATACAACCGACCATAAACGAACCTCAACCTGCTATGAAAATAACACGAACTTTCGATTTGCTTACCCTGCATGCGCAGGAACATAAAAAAGATGATGCCCTGGCATCCAAAGTAAATGGAACATGGGTTAAAATCAGTTCGAAAGAATACTATGAAAAATCGACACTGATCAGTTATGTCCTGAGTATCTCTTTAATGGTCTCGGCAGCCTGGTTAACTGCCTTCTCAATTCCTTCCGGATTTTTTCCTCCGGCTGTCGCAAAAAAGGATTGTCCTCCCCCGCCTCCCTGTATCTCTGCAGCAGCATCCCGGATAATCTGACGCGCATCCAGCCCTTTCTCTTTCACCAAATCACCGGAGATCATCACCGCCATCACCGGTTTTCCGTCTATAACCGCCCCGGCTACCAGCACCAGATCAGATTCCTCATTTCTCATCCGGAAAGCAAGGTCCTTCATTGCCTTTGCAGAAGATATATCCAAAATCCCCCGAGCCAAACGTACTCCCCCGATCATTTCAGACGATTGCAAAAGATATTCCTTCATCCCTGCTATTTTCTCACGACCACATTTTTCTATCTGTTTTATCAGTTTTTTATTTTCTTCTATCATCTCCGTAACACGAAAAACAATATCTTTTTTCACCTTCAGAATGTTCTGCAACGCCGTAACGATTTGTATTTTTTCACGGACCAGCACCTCGGCCCTTTTCCCGGTCACCGCCTCAATTCTTCTGATACCGGCCGCTACCGAACTCTCAGATACAATCAGAAACAAACCGATCCGTCCGGTGGCATCCACATGGGTTCCGCCACATAACTCCACAGACTCTCCAAAACGAATCATCCGGACTCTCTCTCCATATTTTTCACCGAACAATGACATTGCACCCATGGCTTTAGCCTGGTTCAGGGGCACATCACGACTTTCTTCCAACGGCAAATTTTCCCGTATTTTTTTATTCACCAACGTTTCCACCTGTTTGAGTTCGTCCTCCGTAACTTTTTTGAAATGAGAAAAGTCGAAACGCAGGTAATCGGGATGTACCAATGATCCTTTTTGCTCGACATGAGCCCCCAGCACTGTTCTTAATGCAAAATGTAAAAGGTGGGTAGCGGTGTGATTATTGGCTGTAGCCTCCCGTTTTCTCCGGTCAACCACTGCCCTGAACAAAGACTTCAGATTTCCAGGCAATTTATTGGTTATATGGATAATCAGGTCATTTTCTTTTTTAGTGTCCAATATTCTGATTTCCTCATGTTCATTTTTCAGAAAGCCAGTGTCTCCTACCTGGCCACCGGACTCTGCATAAAATGGGGTCTGATCAAAAACAAGGTGGTAAAAAACTTTATTATCCTGGTTAATCTTCCGGAATTTCATTATTTTCACCTCCGTCTCCGTCTGATCATAACCCACAAATTTCTCCTCACGTTCTTGTCCCAGTCTTATCCAATCGGAAGTATCTTGTGTAGCCGCTTTACGGGAGCGATTTTTCTGTTTTTGCATCTCCGCCTCAAAACCCGTTGTATCCACTTCCATTCCTTTCTCACGGGCAATCAATGCTGTCAGATCAAGGGGAAACCCAAAAGTATCATATAATTCAAAAGCATCTTTCCCCTCAATGATATCATTCTCTGTTTTCTGATTGGCAGCCATAATAGTTTCCAGCCTTCCGATACCTGTATCCAGGGTACGCAGAAAAGCACGTTCTTCTTCACGGATCACCCGGGTTATCAAATCCTCTTGTTGTAATAACGCAGGATAAGCCTTCCCCATCATTTGTCCAAGGACCGGCACCAACCGGTAAATAAATGGCTCCCGCTGGGACAGGTATGTATAACCATAACGGACAGCCCGCCGTAAAATCCTGCGGATCACATAACCTCCTTTATTATTGGAAGGGATCTGTCCATCGGCAATAGAGAAAGATACGGCCCTCAGATGATCAGCCACCACACGCATAGCCACGTCTGTTTGTACCGATTTCCCATAGGATAAATCTGATATTGCCCCGATTTCCCTGATAATAGGCATAAACAGATCGGTATCATAATTGGATTTCTTCTTCTGCAGGATCATACATAAGCGTTCGAATCCCATACCGGTATCCACATGATTTCTTGGCAACGGAACCAAGCCCCCGTCATCTCTCCGGTTAAACTGTATAAAGACCAGGTTCCATATCTCTATTACTTCAGCATGAGCCTGATTTACCAGTTGGCTTCCGGCTACTCTTTTCCTCTCCTTTTCTTCTCTGATATCAATATGAATTTCAGTACATGGACCACAAGGACCCGTTTTGCCCATCTCCCAGAAATTATCTTTTTCCCCACCTCTCAGAATATGATCCCCGGAAAGTTTTTCTAACCAGAAACCGGCAGATTCTTCATCCGGTTGCAAACCATCCTTTTCATCCCCCCTAAAAACTGTTGCATACAGTCTGCCCGGATCAATCTGCATTTTTACTGTCAGGAACTCCCAGGCCATCTCAATAGCTTCTTTTTTGAAATAATCGCCAAAAGACCAGTTCCCCAACATTTCAAACATGGTATGGTGGTAAGTATCTTGACCAACCTCCTCCAGATCATTGTGTTTACCCGACACCCGAAGACACTTCTGAGCATTGGCAACCCTCGGATGTTCAGGTTTTTTATTCCCTAAAAAAATATCTTTAAACTGATTCATCCCGGCATTGGTAAACATCAGCGTCGGGTCGTTTTTTACAACCATCGGGGCAGAAGGAATAATATTATGTCCTTTGGACCGGAAATAATCTAAAAATTGTTGACGCACCTCATCACTTGTCATACCCACCTATGTTACAATAAATTAATATATTTTATATAATGCATTGATTGAAATTATCATTCAAAAAGTTTGTAAAATTAGTTTATTTCCATTAGTTTTGTGGCCAAAGTGGTCAAAAATATTTGCTGAATGGCTAAAACAAAATATCGTTTTAATCCGGAAACGTTACAATATAACCGGATAGAGCATTCAATAAAACAAAAAATCTTTAGGTTTTTTATCTTTTTCTTTGCCAGTATTTTCGTGGCAGGAATTTATCTGACTGTTTTTTCATCTTTTTTTGATTCTCCTAAAGAGAAAAAACTTAAACGGGAAATTTCTGAAATGAGAACACAGTATGAACTGGTAAACAAACAACTGGATCAGGTCAGTACTGTGCTTGCAGATTTGCAAAAACGCGATGACAACTTATACAGGACTATTTTTGAAGCAGAACCGATCCCCAGTACGATACGGAAAGCCGGATATGGCGGGGTCAATAAATATTCAAATCTGGAAGGATTTGACAATTCAGATATTATTATCAAAACTGCAAAGAAACTGAATATTATCACGAGAGAAGCATATGTCCAGAGTAAATCTTATGATGAATTGATTGAATTGGCTTCAAATAAAGAAAAGATGCTTTCCTGTATTCCTGCTATCCAGCCTATTTCCAACAAAGACCTGCGTCGTATTGCTTCCGGATGGGGATGGCGGATGCACCCGATATATAAAATACCTAAATTCCATTACGGGATTGACTTTACAGCACCCAAAGGAACACCGGTATATGCTACTGGAGACGGGGTAATAAAAAAAATAGCCCGCTCACGAAGAGGATATGGAAATGAAATTCTTATTGACCACGGATTTGGGTATGTCTCTGTTTATGCCCATCTGAACGGATTCAATGTTAAGAAAGGACAATATGTAAAACGGGGGGATGTCATTGGTTTTGTCGGAAATACCGGTCTATCTACGGGGCCTCACTTACACTACGGAATTATGTTAAGAGGAAAATACGTTAATCCTATCAATTATTTTTTCAATGATCTGACGGCAGACGAGTATGAAAAGATAGTTGAACTGGCTAATAACGCCGGACAATCACTGGATTAACCTCTCTTCCCGGAATTCTCTCTCCTGCTACTTAGTGTTTGTCCATAATGTCCGATTTCTTTATTTCGGCAAGCTCAATACAA
>CAYLJE010000082.1:6485-11424 GCA_964383915.1 uncultured Rikenellaceae bacterium | reverse complement strand
AAACTTCGCAAGCCTCGAACTCGAACATTCTGAATCAAACACTGACTTTATGGACGGACACTAATTAGTTATTTATTGGTGTCCCATAAAAATATTGGATAACTCCCGAATAAATCATTATTATGTATGAGTTCGGTCTAAAAAGGTTCTTTGTTGCCAACCTCTGCGTTGTCAAGAGGGGACCGCGCCGGGTGCATTACATTATATCCCCGAATATCCCCTGATTGTTTTGCCTGAGTTTCTGAATTTTCTGCAACATCGTGGGGGAAACAGGAAAAAGACCTGTAATTTGGTTAAACCGGCTGCTAAGATCCAACAGGTTCAGGCTGACTTTCATCATTTTTATCCACTTCCCCCTTTTCTTTCTCCCGGCGGAAAAACTTTTTGTAAAAAAGCAGGATGATAAAGACGCCGATGGTTATGGATGAATCCGAGAGGTTAAAAACGGGCCGGAAAAAGATAAATTCTTCTCCTTTCCATAGAGGGAACCAATGTGGAAAAGTTCCTTTGATTATCGGGAAATAAAGCATGTCCACCACTTTACCATGCAGGAAAGGGGCATAGCCTCCGCCCCCGGGAAACAATTTAGCCACATGGAAATAGCTGTCGTTAAAGATTATTCCGTAAAAAGCACTGTCGATAATATTTCCCAGGGCTCCGGCAAAAACCAAGGAGACAGCGATCACCAGGCCGGAAGGAGCTTTTGTGCGGATGAGGAAGGCAATGTACCAGCCTATGAGGAAGATAGCCAAAATGCGGAACAAACTAAGAACACTTTTACCGGTTTTCCCTGCCATCTCCATTCCGAAAGCCATGCCATTGTTTTCGATAAAATGCAGCCGGAACCAATGATCAAACACCGGGATTTCCTGACCAATGACCATGTGGGTTTTTATCCATATTTTAAAAATCTGGTCCAGCATAAGAACAATAACAATGACCAGAACAGATTTTTTCGTTAATGACATAATGAATCTGTTAACTTATCCCGGGAATATCCGGCAGGAGCATAGATTAACGTTGTTTTCTCTTTGCTTCAATACTCAATGTGGCATGGGGTACGGCACGCAGTCTTTCTTTGGAAATCAGTTTTCCCGTTTCCCGGCAAACACCGTATGTTTTGTTTTCAATACGTACCAAGGCTGCCTCCAGATGCTGGATAAACTTCAACTGACGCTGAGCCAGCTTACCTGCTTCTTCCTTTGATAATGTGGTAGCTCCTTCTTCCAGCACTTTAAATGTAGGAGACGTATCTTCCGTATCATTACTTTCTTCGTGTGTAATTGCGTTCTTTAAAAGATTATAATCTTTTTTCGCTTTTCCCAGTTTATCCAATATAATCTGCCTGAACTCTTCCAGTTCTCCATCGGAATACCTTGTCTTCTTTTTCTCGGCCATAATTCAACTTTTTTCTAAATATACTAAAAATACAGATATTCATATAAAAAAGAAACCACAAATATAAAAAAACATCAACAGCTTAGTTTTTTCTTTGTAAAGAAATCATTGTCTTCACGTCATCAGACAGTTCCACCTCATAAACATTCTCTCCGTCAAGATTATCTTCCAGTACAATTTCACCGGCAAGGGTCTGTGAGCCGATATATTTTTTATGATGTAGCACGGCTGCATCAATGGCTGCATGTTTCCGGATATGTACATTTATCTTATCGGTAACATTAAAACCACTTTCTTTCCTGATGTTCTGGATCCTGTTGACCAGTTCGCGGGCAATCCCTTCTTCCCGCAAAGTTTCGGTGATGATAATATCGAGGGCTACTGTCAGGTTACCGTCACTGGTCACCAGCCAGCCGGGGATATCTTCCGAATATATCTCCACGTCTTCACCGGTAATATTTATTTCTTCACTACCAACCTTCAGGGAAAAGACCTGCTCATGTTCGAGGGTTCGTATATCTTCCTGACTCATAGCCTTGATAGCGTCCGTAATTTGTTTCATTTTTTTACCATATTTCGGTCCCAGTTTTTTAAAATCCGGTTTAATTTTCTTCACCAGGATATCGGCAGTATCCGAAATATATTCTACCTCTTTCACATTCACTTCGGACAAGATCAGATTTTTTACGGCTTCAAACTTCTCCTTAAAGTTTTCGTCTGCTACGGGAATCATGATTTTGTTCAGCGGTTGCCTCACTTTGATATTCACCTTCCGGCGAAGTCCGAGCACCATGGAAGATACTTTTTGTGCAATCAGCATACGTTCTTCAAGGCCTTTGTCTATCAGGTCATAATCTGTTTCCGGGAAATCCATGAGATGAACGGAATCCAACGGATAGCGTCCGGAGACCTTATTCAGGTCTGAAAATAGTTTGTCCATATAAAAAGGGGCGATGGGTGCAGCCAGCGTAGCTACGGTCTCCAGACAGGTATAAAGGGTCTGATAGGCTGCAATTTTATCCTTTGAGTATTCTCCTCCCCAATAACGTTTACGGTTGAGTCGCACATACCAGTTACTCAGGTTCTCAATAACAAAATTCCGAATCAGGCGACCGGCACGTGTAGGTTCATACTGTTGATACAACGCATGCACGTCTTTCACCAGGGTATTCAGCAAAGAGATAATCCAGCGGTCGATTTCCGGCCTTTCTGCCACCGCTATCTCAGGCTCACTGAAAGTAAACCCGTCAATATTAGCATAAAGGGAAAAGAAAGAATAAGTATTATAGAGAGTCCCGAAGAATTTACGTTTCACCTTTTCCAATCCTTTCGCATCAAATTTCAGGTTGTCCCAGGGCTGTGCATTGGTGATCATGTACCACCGCAGCGGGTCGGAGCCGTATTTCTCTATTGCATCAAAAGGATCTACGGCATTGCCCAGACGTTTGGACATTTTGTTCCCGTTCTTATCCAGCACCAGCCCATTGGAGATAATATTTCTATAAGCTACCGAATCAAACAACATGACAGCCAGCGCATGCAGGGTAAAAAACCACCCGCGTGTCTGGTCCACTCCCTCGGCAATAAAATCTGCCGGGAATTTTTTCCGCAGGTCTTCATCCCCGGTGGTAAAAGGATAATGATTCTGAGCATACGGCATGGCCCCACTGTCAAACCACACATCGATCAGATCGGGTTCACGGAACATTTTCTTCCCGTTATCAGAGACCAGTACTATCTCATCCACAAAAGGACGGTGCAGGTCAAACTGCTCATAATTTTCTTTTGACCAGTCCTCTTCGCGATAATTTTTCAGCGGATTTTCCTTCATGACGCCGGCAACCATTGCTTTGTCAACTTCATTTTTCAGCTCTGCCACCGAACCGATACATCTCCGTTCTTTTTTATCTTCGGATACCCATATTGGCAACGGCGTACCCCAGAACCGTGAACGTGACAGATTCCAGTCCACCAGGTTCTCCAGCCATTTTCCAAACCGGCCGAAACCTGTGGCAGGAGGTTTCCAGTTGATGGTATTGTTCAGCTCGATCATCCGCTCTTTCATTGCTGTGGTCTTAATAAACCATGCATCCATCGGATAATACAAAACAGGTTTGTCTGTGCGCCAGCAATGCGGATAATTATGAACATATTTTTCTATACGGAACACACGATCCGTTTTTTTCAGATGAACGGCGATGCTCACGTCGATACTTTCGGCATCCGGCGGCAGGGTATCGTCATATTCATTTTTCACATATCGTCCGGCAAAAGGTTTATATGCAGGGACGTTTATCTTTTCTTTGACAAAAACAGGATCGAGCTTATCGACAGCAAAGAACCTTCCTTTTTTGTCCACCATCGGCTGTGGATTTCCCTCTATGTCTGTCAACAAAAGCGGTGGGATATTATTCTCTTTCCCCACCCGGGCGTCGTCAGCGCCAAATGTCGGGGCAATATGAACAATCCCCGTTCCTTCTTCGGTGGTAACAAAATCCCCCGGGATAACACGGAAAGCGTTCTTCCCGGGATCGACCCATTTCAGTAGTTGTTCATAACGAACACCGACCAGCTTTTTTCCGTTATATTCAGACAATACCTTATAAGGAATGTCTCTATCCCCAAGCTTATAATCTTTCAGTTCCAGGTCCGCATTTCTCTCCGGGAAATAAGCAGAGAGCAGGTCTTTCCCGAGGATGAGCGTGACAGGTGTTCCGGAGTAAGGATTAAATGTCCGCACCTTCACATACCGGATAGCAGGCCCCACAGCCAGTGCCGTATTGGACGGCAGCGTCCAGGGTGTCGTTGTCCAGGCTATCATGAACACATCCGTATCGGTATCCTCAAAAAGAAATGCCGATTGCCTGTCCCTGATGACCCTGAACTCTCCCACGCAGGTGGTATCTTTCACATCACGATAGGCTCCGGGCTGGTTCAGTTCATGCGTACTCAGTCCTGTACCTGCAGCCGGAGAATAAGGCTGTATTGAGTATCCTTTATATAGTAATCCTTTGTTATACAGTTGCTTGAGAAGATACCAGAGCGTTTCTATGTAACGGTTATCATAGGTGATATAAGGATCATCCATATCGATCCAGTAACCCATCTTACGTGTCAGATCTTCCCAGGCGCCGGTAAAACGCATCACATCGTGACGGCAGGCTTTATTATAATCAATCACTGATATTTTCTTACCTATATCTTCTTTTGTGATGCCCAGAGATTTTTCCACACTCAGTTCCACGGGCAGTCCATGGGTATCCCATCCGGCTTTTCGTTCGACATAATATCCTTCCATTGTCTTAAAACGGCAGAAGATATCTTTGAGGGTGCGGGCCATCACATGATGAATGCCGGGCATACCATTGGCTGAGGGAGGGCCTTCGTAGAAGATAAAAGGCCTGCCTTCTTTCCGTTGTTCCAGGCTTTTCTGAAAAGTCCGGTTTTGCTCCCATTTTCCCAAAATTTCTTTGTTGATACCGGGAAGATCAAAATCACGGTATTCGGGAAATTTTTCTTTCATCGTTTTCTTCTGATTATG
>CAYLJE010000082.1:0-6385 GCA_964383915.1 uncultured Rikenellaceae bacterium | reverse complement strand
TTATGCTTTTTACCTCTTCAAAAAATAGTCCACAAAGATAGAGCTAACTCCCTAAAAAACAAAAAAAGAAAAAACAATCACTCTCCTTACAAGTCTTCCCCTACGCGCTTCCTTTCTCCAGTGTAAATGAAAACTCGGAGCCTTTTTTCCAGGCGCTTTCCACCCTGATGGTGCTGTTGTGTGCTTCTATGATGTGTTTGACAATGGCCAGGCCCAGGCCGGTCCCTCCGAGATTGCGTGACCGGCTCCGATCCACACGGTAAAAACGCTCAAAGATACGCGGGAGGTCGTCAGGCGGAATACCCAGACCGTTATCTTCCACCCTTATCAAACAATGATCCACGGTAGAATCCAGAGAAACCGTGGTCTTTCCTTTTTCCCTGCCATAGGATATGCTATTCTTCACCAGGTTGTTCATCACCTCATAGATACGTTTTCTGTCAGCCCGGACCAGCAGCGGCGCCAGCGAAGGATCATAAACAACAGCCAGGGTGATCTTTCTCTCCCGTGCCGTGAGCTCCAGATTTTCATACACCTCCTCTACCAGTTTGATCATATCAAAAGATTCATACTGAAGACTTAGCATACCCGACTCTAACCGTGAGATAGACTCCAGATCCTGTACGATGGCAATCATGCGGTTGATACTTTTTTCAGTACGTTCGAGGAACATCCGGTTGATACCGGTATCTTCCAGTCCTCCGTCCAACAGGGTAAGGACATAGCCCTGAATATTGAAAATGGGTGTTTTCAGCTCATGAGACACATTCCCCAAAAACTCCCGGCGGTATTTTTCCATCTCCTTAAGCTGGACAATCTCCCGATTTTTTTTCTGTATCCAATCCAGCATATTGTGTTCCACTTCCGGGAAAAAGTCTTTTTTCTTCAGCTTTTTCCGTAATTCCTTTTCAGGTATCTTCAGATCCGGTATCTCTCTGAAAAGAGACATGATCTTATTCATAATCATCCGGACGGTCAGGTACCGTATCAGAAAAAACAGAAAGACAAGATACAGCAGTGATCCCGGCACTAAATAATACAAAGGTCCCCTCTGCAAAAGCAATAAGAGTCCTGCCGGGAATATCACGGAGATCAATAAAACCAGCAGAGAAAATTGTCCAGGTGTAATTTTTCTGAACATATCTTTTATTTCCGGTCTCCCGGATAACTATCCATTTGCTGTTTTACGATCCGGGCGATATATTTACCGATCACATCAAATTCCAGATTTACCACTGAGCCTTTCCGGATATTATGAAAGTTGGTAATCTCATATGTATAAGGGATGATGGCTACCCGGAAGGATTCAGGGCGGGCATTCACAACTGTCAGACTTATGCCGTTTACGGCCACAGATCCTTTCTCCACCGTTATATAATCTTCCCGTGCCGGTTTAAACGAAAAAGTATAATACCAGCTTCCTCCGGCCTCCTTCACTTCCGTGCATACCGCCGTCTGATCCACATGACCCTGTACGAGGTGTCCGTCCAGAAAACTGTCCATCTTCATGCTCCGCTCCAGGTTTACTTCATCTCCCAACCGAAGGAGCCCCAGGTTTGACTTCTCCAACGTCTCCCGGATAGCGGTAACCATATAGGTGTCCCCTTCCTGTTTTACCACCGTCAGGCATACGCCGTTGTGTGCCACACTCTGGTCGGTTTTTAGCTCGCGGGCAAAAGAACATTTGAGTGTAATATGCAGGTTTCCCCGGTCTTTCTCCAGTTTTACCACTTTCCCTGTTTCTTCTACAATCCCTGAAAACATAACTACATCTTTTCTTTGCAAAAATAGGAAAGATTTTTAATTGCCACAAAAGAATATTTTATATCATTTACCTGCTAACGCGAGTGTCATTTGCTCTCAATCTTACGCCTGATCGCGGTCATTTGCTTCCCGGGAGAGCCGTTAAATGAGCATACGATAAAGAAAAGCAACTTTTATCTTTTCCTGACCGTTTGATAACAAATATCCATTAGATTTGTAAAAACGATTATTCATGATTCTTGTTACCGGTGGCAGCGGCATGACCGGGACTCATCTTCTTCTTCAATTAAGCCGGGAAGGGAAAAAAGTCCGGGCACTGAAAAGAAAAACATCATATACAAGGTGGGTGCGCCGCATCTTCGATTATTACGAACCCGAAAAAGGAGGTGATCTGTATTCCCGCATTGAATGGGTTAACGGCGATATTACCAACAGGGATACGCTGGAACCGGCTTTTGCAGGCATAGATACTGTTTACCACACAGCAGGGTATGTATCTTTTGATCCGGCAGAGAACAGGAAATTATTACAGGTAAATGTAGAAGGGACCCGTAATATGGTCGAATTATCTCTGGAAACCGGCGTCGAAAAGTTTTGTCATGTAAGTTCTGTGGCTGCGCTGGGAAGACACCTGCAAGGAGAAGAAAGCTGGGTGTCGGAAAATGATTACCGGAAGGTAAAAAAGGAAAGATACGGTTACGGTTTTTCCAAACTCCTGGGAGAGATGGAAGTATGGCGCGGCATGGAAGAAGGGTTGCAGGCAGTGATTCTAAATCCGGCTATTATCCTGGGCCCGGGCAACTGGTCACGGGGCAGTGCCTCACTCTTCAAAACCATCCGCAAAGGCAATCCTTTTTATTCGCCCGGCTCCAGCGGGTATGTAGATGTACGGGACGTCGCGGAGATCATGGTGCGGCTAACGGAACAAAATATTTTCGGGGAACGGTTTATCCTCTGTGCAGAGAATCTGTCTTTCCGGCAACTGTTTTCTATGATTGCCGGGGAATTCGGAATAAAGTCCCCGTCCAGAAAAGCCGGGAAAGGTTTAATGACCCTGGCTGCCATGGCCGACCGGATGATCAGCAGACTGACCGGCCATCCTCATCAGTTGACACGGGATACGGTCCGGGCAGGCAACAGCCGGATATTTTATTCCGCTGAGAAAATCAGAAAGATACTAAACTATCCCTTTATCCCCGTGAAAGAGGCTGTCAGGAATGCGGTCCGTTTCTATAAAAATTCAGAAGCCAAAGTTTAAACCGACGGAGCAAGTGTTGGTTTCTCCCTGCCAGCAGGCTGGTGTATATACCGGATTACCGGAAACATTGCGATGGACAAATGAGAAGGTAGCATACCCGTCATTCACAACCTGATAACGAACATGCAGGGACACCGTTTTGTCCTGCCAGTCAACCGACTCCATAAAAGGAAGTCCCAGCCTGCCATTATTCCCCAGCGGCGTATAATCCGGCCCCTTTTTTGCCAATGACCATGATACATCCCCGTATAAACCCCGTAACGGCCTTACAAAAACAGAGAAAAAATACGCCAGGCTATTGTCCTTCAGGTAATATCCCAGGTTATACCGGTTCGACTCGAAGGTAAGGGCAGGTACATAGTGTTGATACGTCAGAGGATTAGTACGTGTATATTCGGCACGCAGGCCTATATTCTGAAAGGGGAAATCGGTTAGCTCCCCGCCTACTTTCAAACTATAGAAATTACTGTGCCGGTCCTTGTCAAACATTCTGGAGATAGCAATCTCATCCAGGAAAAGTGAGGCAAACAGGTGCAGGTTTTTAATCTGATGTGAGCTGATATCAAAGAACATCTGGGAATTCATATTATCAATACCTGCATTGAGGGTATGATCAATGGATTTAAAGAACATAAAAGGGATCAGATAAGCCGGATGCAAACCAATATCCGTATATACAATGGAGTTACCAAAAGACAGGTGCAGTCGCTGCCAGGGGGTCACTGTGAACAGATTGGCCGCTATGTATTTAGGATGATATACCCGACGGTAGGTTCTCACCGGTCCGTCAGCAAACCAGTAACTCCGTGCACTGTCCACAACCATAGAGACGAGCCAGCCATGGATATACCTTAACTCTATCCATTTGGCAGGATGCAGATGAAGGTCTATCATGGCAAAAGAAGGAGTCCGCCCGGAAAAAATATTGGAGCCATTCAGGTTATCGCCCCAGACAAAATGATCCTTGAGCAATCCTATGGAACCCCATTTCCAACTATAGGTAACGCCACCCCGCATCTCGCTGAAATCGTTGTCTCCCTTGTAATTGGCTCCGGGCAGTTGGTTCAGGTATTGAGGACTGCGTATCTTGCGGGAGTCATGATTATCCCGCAGGTTAGCATAGAAACCCCAGTGTTTCCCGGCATAAGCAAAGGCCTCCGCTCCGTTCCGGCGATGGTGTATCCCCCCGTTGGCATTGTTCCAATACTGCATGCCGAGGATGAGGTTGGCGGAGAAAGTAAAGAGGCTGTCCTTGTAATAAAGGATGTCAAAGCGCTTATTGAAATGTTTGTCCGGCTTCAGCTCTTTGCTGAAGTCTTTCAGGTAAAAGATCAGTTCTTTCTGCTGGCGGGTATTGAGCTGACCGGTTTGGGATTGCAGTTCTTCGAGCTTTGTGGAGATAAATTTTCTGGACCAGGGTTTGGCCGTGGTATTCACTTCTATCAGGTGGGCACCGGCCATCTCCTCCAGGAATTCATAGACCGATCTTTTTTCTATGCTATAAGGAACTTCCTGGGAAAAGGCTATGCCAAAAGAGAATAGCAACAAATATAAAAGAAGCTTCTTCATCAGGTCTTTTTACGATAAAAGATAAAAGTAAAAATAATAAAGTAAATAAAGGAATTGTAACGAAATAACCTATACATTCTGAATCAAACACTGACTTTACAGACGGACACTACTTACTCCGTGCTTTCCTGAACACAATGTTATACATCGCCCGCCAGAAATAATGCCAGTCGGTTTGGAAGGGATTTTTTTCGAAAGACTCCAGATACTTATGTTCAGAGTCTTCTATCTCTTCGAGGGTTTTCGGCAGATCGGCATAATACGGGGGCACCAGGCCGGGTTTATACCGGAAACGTAATTGCCGGTGTTCTTTAGAATATAGTTTAAAATACTGTTCGCTGATCGGCCGTACGCCGACAAATTTCATATCCCTCCGCAGCCAGTTGATCAACATAGGCAGTTCGTCAATCCAGAGTTTACGCATAATTTTCCCCTGGGTGGATATCCGGAAATCATTGTTGAACTTACCGCCTTCATCCAGGTTGTAACGGTCATAGATATAATCCTGCAGGTACTCTGCAAAAGGATGCATGGTCCGCATCTTATATACCCGTATGGGTTGTCCGTCTTTACCCACTCTTTTCAGACGAATCACAGGGCCATAGGAAGGATTAAGGTTAACCACCGGGTTTTTCTTTTTTGATGCTGTGATGTAACACATTTGTCCGGTATATTCTTCATCAACAATATCAAAGCCATAGGCAATCAGCCGGCCCAGTGTCTCCGCCCGTGTGATCACCTGATTTTGCCCGCGGGTAATTAAAAAGTAGAGACCTCTGGTTGTTTTCAACTTGGGCATCACCCGTTTAAGCGGGAAATCCATCATATAATAATACAGGAAATTAAACGGGAACATATACTTTCTGAAGAGTCTTTTTTTCCGCATGTCTTTGGTCTCCACGCAACAGGTATAATAACCCCCCCGGGGAAGATAATCGTTCACTGCTGTAAAAAAACCATTCATGTCGCGGATATCATTGATACGTTTAATGTTGACAATATATTTATACTTCCCGGAAGCCTGGGCCCTGATATTAAAAGAATCTGCTGTCGCAAGCGCCAGAATTTCATGAGGCTGAAAAAGATTATTCCGGGCAATAAAATTCACCACCGCTTCCTCTGTCTTTTCCAATAACATCCCTTCGAGAGATTCAGACAGCGGTTGACAGGTAAAGTTTTCTGCAGAAGCCGAATGATTATTTCCATTACCGTTCCCGTTTTCTTTATGTTTTTTTAAAGCAATGAATTCATGATCCACCGGGATCTCATGATCTTTGGCTACCCTGACAAAATGATACAGGAAACCAAAACCCAATTCCACCAAAGAAGCGGTGACGATGGTCCCTAATACAAGGAGCCTGGAAAAATAAAACGTATAGAAAAAATAGATAAAAATGCTGACGACACCCAGGATAAAAATATTCCCGGGTAATACAGAAACGAGGACCCGCTTGAATTTATCGTAATCCCTGAAAGCATATTTCTTAAACAACGCCGAGATAACCAGCCATATAACCAGGAACAATAAAAAAGGCATGGTATATTTGGGTTGAAGATAACCGGCAAGTGCTCCTGACTTGGCATAAACAACCAGTAAATAAGAGAGAACGACCACAATCAGGTCTATGATAATAAATATGAACCGTTTCCGGATAGCCTGTCCCATAATTCAAAGAGTAAAGATACAATCCTGTATCAAAAAAACGAAAACTGTTGTGATGAAGACACTGATTTAATTGATAAAGTTGCACGGGAGCGCTTAAAAGCTTCTTACAACTGAAACCCTGAGGAAAA
>CAYLJE010000081.1:6386-11492 GCA_964383915.1 uncultured Rikenellaceae bacterium | reverse complement strand
CGACCGCAGGGAGCTAATGACGTCCCGCCAGGGACTAATGACCACTTAATGACTACTTTCTTCCATTCCCACTTTCTACAAGAATATTCATCCGGAAGTATTATCTTTGTCTTTCTGAGCATTAAAATAAATCAGCTTATCATGACATCTGCTAATTTGATTAAGAAAACAAAGATTATGGCCACCCTCGGGCCTGCCAGTGAAGATCCGGAAACAATGAGGAAAATGGTTCTTGAAGGCGTAAATATTTTCAGATTAAATTTTTCACACGGCACTTATGAGCAAAAAACAAAGTCTATTCAAACGATTAAAGAACTGCGCAAGGATTTAAATATCCCCATCGGCATCCTTGCCGACCTTCAGGGGCCCAAACTGCGAATTGGCGAGGTAAAAGACAATGTCACACTGACAGATGGGGAATCCATTGAAATAACCAATACGGAATGTCAGGGAGATGATCAAAAAGTATATCTGAGTTATCCTGAGTTTGCCGCCGATGTCCAACCGGGGGATGCTATCCTGATCGATGATGGAAAAATCAAACTGGAAGTCCTTGAAACCAACAAAAAGGATAAAGTAATTGCCCGTATTATTCATGGGGGATCTTTGTCCTCACACAAAGGGGTGAATCTTCCCAATACGTCGATTTCATTACCCAGTCTCACGAAAAAAGACCTGGAGGATGCACATTTTATCCTGGATCAGGAAGTTGACTGGATCGCGCTATCTTTTGTCCGGAAAGCAACTGATATCCTCGACTTACATGATCTGATCAAAGAACACAAAGATAAAAACCCACCCTGGATCATTGCTAAAATCGAAAAACCCGAGGCGCTGAAAGAAATCGACCAGATCATTGATCTATCCAAAGGCATTATGATCGCCCGGGGGGATCTGGCCGTGGAAGTCTCTTTTAGCCAGGTACCGATTATTCAGAAAGACATTATCCAGCGATGCATTGAGCATGCCAAGCCGGTAGTCATTGCTACTCAAATGATGGAGAGTATGATTGATAATTTCAGACCTACCCGGGCCGAAGCTACCGATGTAGCGAACGCTGTACTGGATGGAGCAGATTGTCTTATGCTCAGCGAAGAAACATCGGTAGGAAAATACCCGGTTGGGGTAGTTCAGAACATGCAAAGTATTATCTCCTGGACGGAAAGTCACGGATTTCATTATCTGAAAGAACATCCGCCGGTAGCGTTTTCCACTACCTTCCTTCCCGAATCGGTTTGTTATCATGCCTGTAAGATGGCTGAACAAACAAAAGCCACTGCCATTATTCCCTTCACACATTCCGGAGCAACGGCTTTATATATCGCCAGCCACAGACCATACTCCCCTATCTTTGCTTTTACCAACAATTTAAGTTTATTAAACAGACTGGCCATTGTTTATGGGGTACATCCTTTTTATCTGGAGCAGGTAGGTAAGATTGCAGATGCCATTAAGCAGTCTATTGACTTTCTGAAAAAAAATGATTACCTGCATGATGAAGAAGTAGTCGTACATGTAGGAAGTACGCCCATCAACCTGCGGGGAAAAACAAACATGCTCAAAGTGAGTTATGTATAGCCCTGCCTGCCCGGAGAGCAGCACATTCTTGAAAAAGCTTATCAGAAAGGATACCCGATACCTACCTGGAGAACCAAATCCTTCCGGTAATCCAGCGGTCTGTTCAGCAGGATCCATTTGCTTCCCTGCCGGATCCCCGGATTTCTCATTTTTATCCCAAGGTCTATACGAAATATAAAAAAAGAAAAATCAAACCGTGTCCCGAAACCGGTACCTACGGCCATGTCATTCATAAACTTATTCAGTTTAAACTGTGCTCCGGGACGATTATCCTGTTTACTGAGAGCCCAGATATTCCCGGCATCAACAAACAAAGCTCCTTCCAGCACCCAAAACATTTTAAACCGGTATTCCACATTCCCTTCCAGTTTCATATCTGCCGTCTGGTTATAAAAATTTGATTCTTTCTGGACATAAGACCCGGGGCCAAGGGATCGAACCTGCCAGGCCCGGATATCATTTGCTCCTCCGGCATAATACTGTCTTTCAAAAGGCATTGCACGAGAGTTCAGATAAGGTATTCCGGCTCCGATAAAAGCCCGGTAAGTAATTGAACTTGAACGGTTCAGAACACTGGTATAACGAAAATCCACATCAGCCTTAATATACTGTGCAAACTGCAAACCAAATATCTTGTAACTGCCCATGGTATCTACCGGCCTGTTTGCTAACTTATATTCCAGATACAACATATTCCCGGCTACCTCAGTGTTAAAACGCAGAAATGTATGATCTGACAATTTTTTCAGTTTTCCATTATTAAAAATATAACTGTAATTCAGTGATGAAATAAACACATCCCGGTAACTGTAAGCCAGGTAAGTTGTTGTATCAAGATGTTCAAGAAACCGCGGATCAATATAAGGCAGTTTAACAGCATTCAGGTTAACCGGGGATACCAGATGGGACACATACTTGCTTGACTGCCAGTTATAGGTTACCAGCGTTGAGAAAATAGTCCGGGTATAATCCGGCCGCCGCTGATAGTTAAACGACATAGAGACAGTGGTCTTGGGAGCATATTTTTTGATAAAATCCTCATTGTTAAAGAACGGACTCAGAAACTTCCCGAAAACCAGATTGGTTTCCACATCGGATCCGATGATCTGTTTTAATCCTCTTTTTTCCTGGGCCAGGGCTTCTACCGACTGTTTTATCTTTATATTAAAATTCTCAGCTCCGCGAAACAGGTTCCTGTGCTGATAATTAAAACTCAAGGCACCCCCAAGGTTTCCCGAAGAATTGGTACCTTCCACTTCAACAGTATAGGATTGTTGCGTAACAGGCGAGAGCTGTATATGACAGTCAATCACCCCCATTTTCCCGGGGATATCCCGATAAGGTACTTTTGTGAAATAAACATTTACAAACTTAAAAATATTCAAACCGGTCAAATGTTTCCGGGTCAGATTTACATCTTCCAGATTAAACAATGAATGAGGAAAAATATAATTAGACTGAAGAATTACTTTTTTCTTAAGGTATCCCGAATCCCGTTTAGACACAAAATAGAAACCGTTTATATAAGAGGTATCCAAACCGGCATAGTACTTCGTCGATTGCTCAATAGCTTTTTGCGGGTCAAAATCAACAAAAAAATAAACATTCCGAATCTCATATTTTCGATGAGGATGTTCTCTGACTTGCTGAAATTCATCTCGTGAGGCAGCCTTACGGATCACTACCGTCACATCTATCTGATTTTTCCCGATGGTGGTATCTACGTCAAAAGAGATATATTCTTTGGTGAAAGCATAATAACCGGAATCCCTGCATAAAGTTTCGATATGATCTCTTTCTTTCTCCAGATTTTCAACATTAAATACCATACCGGCATGGATGACCGCCTGCAGAGTATCCCCAAGCACCAGATTTCGCATGGCGGAATCCAACACTTCATAAGTAATTTTTCTGATCCGGAAAGAATGATTTGTCCACACTTTATAAAAGACATTTGCCTTTGCATCTCTCAGGTAAGCTATCGTGTCTTTAACCGCCGAATGAAAATACCCTCTTGAATCCACATACGATTTTATCTGCCGTCTTGATCTTGCCACCTCAGAGGTATCCAGAATAACCGGTGATTTTCCTTTGCTTTTCACCCATTTATTCCATTTGTTATCTTTTCCCGGACTGGAAAGATCATATAACATCAAACCGGCTTTTAATCCCAGGAGCCGACGGTTGGGACGTTGGCGTATGTAACCATCAATATCGCGTTTACTTATTTTCCCAGACTTATCCTGTTTGTGTAATTCTACCTTATTTTTATTCAACAGGTATTTTCCTTCCGGGACATATTTGACAGTAGAACAGGAGGAAACCACTACCGTTGCAATCATTATGATTAATAACGGAAGATTTTTTCTATTTTTATTTGTTCTTTTCAATGCCGGATAAACAGCTAAAGTGATTTATTTTACAAATATACGGTCATTTTATTACATAGTCCGTGGTCATCAAGCATTAACTAAAAAACGTTATGATCAGCAAAAATAAGATAAAATTAATTCGTTCCCTCGACAACAAAAAATATCGTTTACAACACCGGCTTTTTATTGCTGAAGGAGATAAAGTGGTCCTGGATTTCATCCGGTCAGAAGAATGGAAGACAGATTATCTGTTTGCAAAAACAGAATGGCTAAAAAAACTCAACCCTGAGGAAAAGGACAGCATAGAAGAAATTCATAAAATAACTTATGAGGAATTGAAAAAGATATCTTACCTGAAAACTCCTCACAACGTTTTGGCTTTGATCCGTCTTCCGGAAGAAAAACCAGTGCCTTCTCTTGCTGCGGATATGCTTTATCCGGCATTTGAAAACATCCGGGATCCCGGCAACCTGGGAACTATCATCAGAATTGCCGACTGGTTTGGTTTCCGGGATATTTTTTGTTCGGAAGGCAGCGTGGACGTTTTTAATCCCAAAGTAGTGCAAGCCAGTATGGGATCGGTAATACATACACGCGTGCATTACACAAATCTCCAGGGTCTTGTTGAGGAAGCTGCAGGGAAAAACATGCCTGTCTATGGGACTTTTCTGGAAGGTAAACCGGTTTTTTCCTGTCCCCTGTCAGATCATGGCCTGGTTATTTTCGGTAACGAATCCAAAGGCATTTCTTCAGGGTTGGAACAAAAAACAGGGGAAAAGATCACCATTCCCTCTTTTCCCTCCGGTGTACCCACCCTGAATTCCCTGAACCTGTCCACAGCTACAGCCATTGTCTGTGCTGAATTCAGACGACGCCAAATGAAGTAGCTTTCCTGACGTCTGCCATATCAGGAAATAATACTTTCATCTTTTTACTTATTTTCTTATTCAAAATGAAAAGAAAGGATCCATATCTGTGAACGGAGTCGCTCAAGAGCGGTCACATATTCGGGATGTTCTTGTGAAGGATCGGTAACCAGGATATTCCGGAACCCGGTAGAAACTTTCAACTCGGTTGTAAACTTAAAATAAGGCAGGTAAAAATCTATCCCAAAGCCTTCTTCATGATAGAGATCTGATTGTTTCAACCGGACATA
>CAYLJE010000081.1:0-6286 GCA_964383915.1 uncultured Rikenellaceae bacterium | reverse complement strand
GCAATCAGAAAAGGTCTGAAGTTATTTATCCTTTTGGCTTTATATTTCAGAATCAGCGGGAATTCAAGAAATGCAGATTCTACCTTTTGCTTCCCGTATAACGAGCCATTGTAGTAGTTATAATAATAAAGGTTTCGTTGTCCGAAACTTAAACCCGGTAAAAACCTCAAGTCCAGGTATTTGGCCAGACGCAGGTCCGAGACAATCCCCACATTGAATCCGGGTAAAAGATGATTTACATTAGCATACAAGGAGTCCGTATTCTGTGACAGATTTGCATGAAAAACCATAAAGTCCATGGTATTCAACCCGATGGTAAACCCAAAATGCAGCAATTTTTTATCCACCTGCTGATAATACCTTACTTTCTGTTTCTGGGCCATCGCCGGAAACGACATTTCAAAAACGATCAGGATATAAGTTAATCTCTTCAAAAGACAATCCGTTTCTTTTTAGACTATAAACTAAAAAGTTAGAAAATTATTATCCGGCCGGTTTTTCCCCGAAGTAGGCAGACACAATTCCCCCGTTATAGGTCTTGAAAAAAGTATTTTTATAACCACAACGACGGAGTATCCCGACAAAAGAATCCCTTTGTGGAAATGCTTTGATGGATGCAGGCAGGTAAGAATAGGCCTGGCGGTCTCCTGAAAAAATCCGTCCTGCCAGCGGCAAGAGGTGAAACAGGTAAAAGAAATATAAAACTTTCAAAGGTTGTTTTTCCGGTTGGGAAAATTCCAGGACAGCCAATTGGCCTGCCGGCTTAAGCACACGTAACATCTCACGCAGTCCTTGTTCCAGGTCTGTAAAGTTACGTACCCCGAATGCTACGGTAACCACATCAAAAGTATGATCCGGAAAAGGAATTTTCTCAGCTGCACCGGTCACAAAATGGATATTTCCTCCCAGTTTTTTCTTATGCACTTTTTCCACCCCTACCGCCATCATCTTCTCCGAAACATCCAACCCTGTCACCCGGCACCCTGTTTTTTTTACCAGGGTAACTGCCATGTCCCCCGTTCCTGTAGCCATATCCAACACATATGAATCGGCATTCATATCCATCTGCCGGAGCATTTTCTTCCGCCAACGACGATCTGTACCCAGTGAAAGAAAATGATTCAGAAAATCATACCACAAAGCTATCCTGTCAAACATCTTTCTGACATGGCTGCCTTTCTTCTCGAGAATTACACGGGTATTATCGTCCACAAAATAAGAAATCAGAGTTGTTCAAGATAATTTTCAATGACCGAATCATATTGCTTCTTCATATCACAGATAAAACCGTAAGAAATATCATCAACACGTATCTCTCCTTTGGTAACATGTCCCAGGGCAAAAAATGGGACACCCTGTTGTACCATAAAATCGATAAACTCGGTTTCCCGGGTTTCTGACACGGAAACCACCACCCGGCCCTGTGCTTCACCAAAAAGAAAAGCATCCTGCCGTATTTCAGCATCTGTAGTAATATCAAAGCCAAGATCATTATACATTCCCGACTCCAGCAAGGTTATAAACAGACCTCCTTCGGAAATATCATGGGCCGAACGTATCAGACTGTAACGAACCAGGTCTTTAACTACTTGTTGAACCTTTATTTCTTCATCTAAATTAAAATAAGGAGGTGGAGATTTTTCTATGCCATGGGAAGAAACCAGATACTCCGAAGAGGCAATATCATTTACTGATTTCCCAATCAGGTAGATCATATTCCCCTTATTTTTAAAAGGAATGGTCATTTGATTATTCTTTTCCCTCAAAACCCCCAACATTCCTATAACGGGGGTAGGAAATACCGGTTCAACCGTCCCATTGACAGATGCCTGATTATAGAAGCTGACATTCCCTCCGGTAACAGGGGTATTAAAATGCCTGCAGGCTTTTCCCATCCCCTGCACCGCTTTTACAAACTGCCAGTAAACTTCCGGATTGTAAGGGTTCCCGAAATTCAGGCAATTGGTAATAGCCAGAGGATCGCCTCCCGCACAAATGATATTACGGGCAGCTTCCGCCACGGCAATCTGGGCTCCTATCTCAGGATCAGCCAACACATACCGTGAATTACAATCAACAGATAATACCAGGGCACTGCGTGTACCTCTTAAATCAACCAAACCCGCATCCGATGGCATGTTTGTGCTCATATTCCGCACGCCTACCATGGTATCATACTGTTCATAAACCCAGCGTTTACTGGCGATATTGGGATTATTGACCAGTGTCAGCATGGTCTCTTTCAGATTCTCCGGCTCCGGCACCTCATCCATGGAAAATTTCTGATATTCCTTATAATAAGCAGGTTCTGTGTATTCTCTGTCATATTGGGGAGCTCCCCCTCCCAATACAAGCACCGACGCAGGTACATCAGCCACCAACACACCGTGTCGATAAAAATACAAGCGGTCTTCATCAATCACCTCTCCGATAATCACACAGTTAAGATCCCATTTTTCAAATACGGCCTCCACTTCTTTTTCTTTTCCTTTTTCCACTACCACCAGCATACGCTCCTGTGATTCACTCAACAGGATCTCCCATCCTTCCATATTTTCCTGACGCAGGGGGACTTTATCCAGATCTATCCGCATCCCGCTGTTTCCCTTGGCTGACATTTCAGATGTTGAACAAATAATGCCGGCGGCCCCCATATCCTGCATTCCGACAACCGCACCTGTTTTATGAAGTTCCAGGGAGGCTTCCAGTAATAATTTCTCCATGAACGGGTCACCAACCTGAATGGAAGGAATATCATTGACAGAATCTTCGGTAATATCTGCCGAGGCAAAGGTAGCTCCGTGAATTCCGTCCTTACCTGTAGAGGACCCGACAATATATACAGGATTACCGGCACCTTTGGCTATGGCCGAGATCACTTCATCCCGATTCATAATCCCAACCGACATGGCGTTGACCAGTGGATTGGTATTATAACTGTCGTTAAAATACACTTCTCCGCCTACCACCGGTACACCGAAAGAATTGCCATAATCGCCGATTCCTTTCACCACCCCCTTCATCAGCCATTGGGTATGGTCGCGTTTAATGTTTCCAAAACGCAATGAGTTCAACTGGGCAATGGGACGTGCCCCCATGGTAAAGATATCCCGGTTAATACCTCCCACCCCGGTAGCAGCGCCCTGATAAGGCTCAATGGCACAAGGATGATTGTGAGACTCTATCTTGAAAGCACAAGCCAACCCGTTTCCTATATCTACCAGACCTGCATTTTCCTCACCGGCGCCGACCAGAATATTTTCCCCGTCCCGTGGCAATGTCTTTAACCATTTGATCGAATTCTTATACGACGCATGTTCAGACCACATCACTGAAAAGATGCTTAATTCAGTATAATTAGGGATCCGTCCGAGGATATTCTTGATCATTTCAAACTCCTGGTCTTCCAGACCCAGATTCTTTGCGGTATCCAGTGTAACTTCAGATAGTACCATAACAAACTTGGATAATAGTTAACAGCTACAAAGATAAACAATTTACATTTCTTCCTTTTAACTTTTTCACCGGATATGGAAATTCACGTAAAGCCTGATATATTTTTTCTAAATTTGCCTCAAAATTCAGCATCATGAAACAAATCGCACTTGTCACAGGAGCTACTGCCGGCATAGGTGAAGCCACAGCACGACTGCTCGCAGAGAATGAATACAATGTAATCATTACCGGCCGGCGTAAAGAACGTCTGGAAAAATTAAAAAAGGAACTGGAGGAAAAAACCTCTGCCCGTATTTATCCACTGATCTTTGATATCCGTAACCGGAAAGAAGTAGAGAAAGCATTGGATTCTCTGCCCCCGGAGTGGCAACATATTGATGCACTGATAAATAATGCAGGACTGGCCGCCGGACTGGCGCCTATCCACGAAGGAGACATCGAAGACTGGGAGCAGATGATTGACACCAATGTGAAAGGACTTTTGTACGTTTCCCGCCAGATCATGCCGGGAATGGTAAAGCGGGAAAAAGGACACATAGTCAACATCTCTTCCACCGCCGGAAAAGAAGTATATCGCAATGGAAACATTTACTGTGCTACCAAGTTTGCCGTTGATGCTATTAACAAAGCCATGCGTATCGATCTGGTAGAACACGGCATCAAAGTCACGTCTGTGAATCCGGGCTTTACGGAAACAGAGTTTTCCCTGGTACGATTTAAGGGAGATAAAGAAAAAGCAAAATTACCCTATGCCGGCATGGCCCCTTTGCATGCTGAAGATATAGCTGAGGTGATCCTGTTTGTCCTCAACCGGCCCGACCATGTCAACATCAATGAAATCATCGTAACCCCCAAGGCCCAAGCCAATGCCTCTTATATATACCGTGAAAACAACTAATCCATGAACGAAAACAAAAATTACGCCCCCGATTACCTGAGAAACTTTATTACCTTATTTTTTGAGAAACTGGGTTGCCCCACGGATGATGCAAAGGCTATTGCCGATGCTTTCATCCGGGCGGAATTACGGAATCTAGCCTCTCATGGGTTGATACGGTTGAAAGACATTTACCAGTTGTGGGAAGCCGGCAGGATCAATGTACATCCGGACATCCGGATTGTTCATGAAAGTCCGTCAACAGCCGTTGTGGACGGAGACAATGCCGTGGGCATGCTGGCTGCTACCCGCTCGATGAAAACAGCCATTGAGAAAGCCCGTAATGCCGGCAGCGGATGGGTGGCCACCCGCCATTCCAATCATTTTGGTATCGGCAGTTACTATGCCATGATGGCCCTGGAACATGACATGATCGGCCTGGCTATGACCAATGGCAACCCCCTGGTGGCTCCGGTAAATTCGGTAGAACGTCTCCTGGGGACTAACCCTATTGCCGTGGCAGTACCCGCCGGCAAACAACCTCCTTTTGTCGGAGATTTCAGCACCACCCCCATCGCCCGCGGGAAACTGGCGGTGGCAGCTAAAAAAGGAGAAAAGGTGCCTTTTGGTTACGTCATTGATAAAGACGGCAATCCTTCCGATGACCCGGACATCCTGAAAGAGGGCGGCGCCATGGTCTCTCTGGGTGGAGACCTTACCCACGGCAGCCACAAAGGCTATGCCCTGGGAGCTATCGTGGATATTCTTACCGGCGTACTTTCAGGCGCCAACTTCGGACCATTTGTCCCCCCAAATCTGGCTTACCTGCCCCTGCCTGAAGAACAAGTCGGCAAAGGGATGGGACATTTCTTTGGGGCCTGGCGTATCGATGCTTTCATGGAAGCTGCTGAATTCAAATCCCGGATGGACCGATGGATCGAAATTTTCCGCCATGCCAGGCCAATACCCGGTAAAAAAGTTCTGATCCCCGGGGATATCGAACGGGAAGCTGAGAAACGTATCGCCAGAGAAGGGATCTATGTCCTCCCTGCTATCCAAAAAGATGTAAAAGAACTGGCCGATAAACTGGGACTGGATTTCAAATTGAAAGGTTAATATCTTTATGAATAAATAATAAAGAAAATGGGAACAAAAAAAACAAAACAAAAGCCTGTCTGTCAGATCTGCGGAGAAAGCCGAATCGAATTATTACGACCTGCCCGTGTTGTCAGGAAAGAAATTTCCGGTCTGATCAAAAAAGAAACAGGTCATTGGAATAAAGAAGGATGGATATGCATGAAAGATCTGGGCAAATACCGGAAAAAATATATCAACACCCTTGTGAAGTCAGAAAAAGGGGCACTTACCGAACTCGAGCATGAGGTAATATCCAGCCTGACAGATGACGATCTTGTGTCTGAGAATGTGGATACTGACTTTCAGACAAAACTTACGGTGGGACAACGCATCGCAGATAAAGTGGCTGATTTCGGAGGAAGCTGGAAATTTATTATCATTTTCTTACTTACCATGTTTGCATGGATGGTTGTCAACTCTTATCTTCTGATCAAACATCCTTTTGATCCTTATCCGTATATTTTGTTAAATCTGGCTTTATCTTGTCTCGCTGCTATTCAGGCACCGATTATTATGATGAGCCAGAACCGCCAGGAAGACAAGGATCGTGCCCGCTCAATCCAGGATTATAAGATTAACCTGAAAACAGAACTGGAGCTCCGGCTCCTGCATCAAAAAATGGATCATCTGCTGAACCAACAGTGGGAACGCCTCATGCAAATCCAGGAACTGCAACTGGAAGCCCTTGATGATGTCGAAGAAGAAGAAGAAGGGGAGAAAAAGAAATAAGCGCTACTTTTCCTGCATCTATCTGTTTTCTTCCTTTACACTTTAGCCTTTACACTTTACACTTTACACTTTACACTTTACACTTTA
>CAYLJE010000080.1:0-11628 GCA_964383915.1 uncultured Rikenellaceae bacterium | reverse complement strand
TCCTTAGTTTAGGAATAATTTATGACCATTTAAACAACCTGTGAAAATCGGTGTTGAATAACAATTTGGAATTAAGTCAGAGGTATATTCAATATAAAATAAAAAAAGGATTTGCGTGCAAATTGTGTGCAAATCCTTTTCTCGATCTTCTGAAATCCAGTCGGGATGGCGAGATTTGAACTCGCGGCCCCACGCCCCCCAGACGTGTACTCTAACCTGGCTGAGCTACATCCCGATATGTCTTACAGAGATATCCTCTTAAACAAACCCCCGGAAATTTCATTAAGACAAAAAATCCGGACTTTGTATTTGCAAAAATAATCAACGCTTTGGAAACTGCAAAAGTTTCAGTAAGTAAAAAAAGTGACATAAATATTGTCTCCCGGGCATAAGTTATTTTAATAAATGATATTACTTTTGTGGCAATAAATTAAAAATAACAGGTAATAAAAACAGAAAGTCATGAGTCTATTTAAAACCATGGATAATCTGGATGAAGGATCCAAAGAAGAAAACAAAACCATAGAAGAAAAAGAACATGTAAAATGTCTGATCATCGGATCGGGCCCGGCGGGTTATACGGCCGCCATTTATGCCGCACGTTCTAACATAGAGCCTGTATTATATCAAGGCATGGAGCCGGGCGGACAGCTTACCATTACCACGGATGTGGAAAATTTCCCCGGATATCCTGAGGGAATCGGCGGTCCGGCTTTGATGGAAGATCTGAAAAAACAGGCAGAACGTTTCGGAACAGACATACGCTGGGGCATTGCAACAGCCGTAGATTTCTCAAAACTTCCCCACAAGGTAATCATTGATGAGAAAAAAATGATCGAAGCTGATACTATCATTATTGCTACGGGAGCGTCTGCCAAATACCTGGGTCTGGAGGCTGAGAAAAAATATGCCGGGAGTGGTGTTTCTGCATGTGCCACCTGCGACGGGTTTTTCTATAAAGGAAAAGATGTAGCTGTGGTTGGAGGGGGCGATACCGCCTGTGAGGAAGCGCTTTACCTGGCCGGTATATGTAATAAGGTGTATATAATTGTTCGTAAACCATATTTTAGGGCATCAAAGATTATGCAACACCGTGTCATGCATACACCCAATATCGAGATTTTGTTCGAACACAAGACAAAAGACTTGTTTGGGGACGGAGTGGTGGAAGGTGCTATCCTTATCAGGAAAAAAGGGACCCCTGAAGAAACAGAGGTGAAGTTAAAAATCGACGGGTTTTTCCTGGCCATCGGACATAATCCCAATTCTAAGATTTTCCAGGATTATATTGAAACAGATGACATCGGATATTTAAAGACCATTCCCGATTCCTCGCGGACTAATGTGGAAGGCGTATTTGCCTGTGGAGATGTGCAGGACCGTGTTTTCAGACAAGCGGTTACTGCTGCCGGGTCAGGATGTATGGCTGCCATCGAAGCAGAACGTTACTGGGCTGAAAAATATTCCCGGGTAAAATAAGATACCAACGGACGAAAAAAAAAGAGCTATGCCAACATAACTCCTTTTTTATTTTCCTGGATTTCTCTATATCATTAATTTTTCTTTGTCATATTTCCCGGCATCCAGCTTTTGTTTGATTTCTTTAAATGCATGGATGGTGGAATCTACATCTTCTTCGGTATGAACAGCAGTTGGAATCAGGCGAAGCATGATAACTCCTTTGGGTACTACAGGATAGATAACAATGGAACAAAAAAGATTATAATTTTCCCGGAGGTCAATGGTGAGGTTAGCGGCTTCTATCACACTCCCTTTCAGGAATATAGGTGTCACAGGAGATTCTGTATTTCCAATGTCCATCCCATTTTCTTTCAGACCGTTCTGTAAACGCCGGACAATCTTCCAGAGATTTTCCCTCAATTCCGGATGGGTCTGCAACAACTCAAGACGTTTCATCACACCGACAACCATAGGCATGGGCAATGATTTAGCAAAGATTTGGGATCGCATATTAAAACGAAGATATTCAACCACTTTCTTATTACTGGCCACAAATCCGCCAATCCCGGCCATGGCTTTGGCAAAGGTTGCAAAATAAACATCGATTTCTTCCTGCACACCATAATGTGTCCCGGTACCGGCACCTTCCGGCCCCATGGTCCCAAAACCATGAGCATCATCTACAAGAAGACGGAAATTATACTTATTCTTCAACCTGACAATCTTGTGAACATGTCCCAGGTCTCCGGCCATACCAAAAACACCTTCTGTAATTACAAGGATACCTCCCCCGTTTATTTTTGTAAGACGTCTTGCCCGTTTCAATTGCTTTTCAAGATTTTCAATATCATTGTGTGGAAAAACAAAACGCTTTCCCATATGAAGTCTCAGACCATCCAGGATACAGGCATGAGCCTCTGAATCATACACAATAACATCCTTACGGTCCAACAGAGCGTCAATAATAGAAAGCATTCCCTGATAACCGTAGTTTAATAGATAGGCACTTTCTTTACCTACAAAATCAGCTAATTTTTGCTCCAGTTCCTCATGCATAGAAGTATGTCCGGACATCATACGTGCCCCCATGGGATAGGCTAGTCCCCAATCCCTGGCTGCTTCTGCATCCACCTTTCTTACCTCAGGATGATTGGCCAGGCCGATGTAATTATTCAGACTCCAGGTTAAAACTTCTTTGCCCCGGAAAATCATCCGGGGTTTAATTTCCCCTTCCAGTTTCGGAAACATTAAGTATCCGTCGGCAATCTCATGATACTTACCCAGAGAGGTATTGTCTATGACAAGTTTATCAAATAAATCCACAGCAATTTTTTTAAGTTATAAAATTTTTACAAATGTAATTTTTTCTTAAACAAAAAAGAAAAGAATATCTGGTACGTTATTTGTTATTTAAAGTTGGGATATGAAAAAATATTCATTAATTTTGCACGTTTCTTTTTCAAAATGCATCTGATCAAAATAAAAACGACAACAACAGACAAGATGGTTGTAAGACGAAACAGGTTTTTATACTTCTCTTTCTTCATATTTACGGGTCTGGTTCTGTTGGTTTCTTCCTGCAGTGAATATGATAAACTGCTGAAAAGCCAGGATTATGATCATATATATAAAAAAACCAAAGAATTTTATGCCAACGGGAAATATACGCAGGCTGCCGGTCTGATTGAAAAAATCCTCCCTCATTTCAAGGGAACCACCCAATCGGAAGAACTCGATTACCTACACGCCAAGTGTTACTACGAAATAGGGGATTATGTGATGGCCAGTCATTATTTTGAGACCTTTGTCAAAACTTATCTTACCAGTAAACATGCCGATGAGACCGATTTCCTAATGGGGTATTGCTATTACAAATTATCTCCCAGGCCAGAGCTGGATCAATCATATACTTATAACGCCTTAAATGCTTTTACCCTCCATAAGACAAGATTTCCAAACAGTAAGCATAACAAAGAATGTGATAAACTCTCGAAAGAGCTGAATGAAAAACTGGCAAAAAAATCATACCTAAGTGCCAAATTATATTTTAAACTGGAACAATATAAAGCGGCCATTGTAACCATAGGGAACAGTCTGGAAAATTTCCCTGATACAAAATTTCGCGAAGAATTAATGTTCATGCGCCTGAAGTCAAAATATTTATATGCCATGAACAGTATCCGAACCAAACAAGAGGAGAGATTTCAGGAAACAGTGGATGACTATTATTCTTTCGTGGATGAGTTTCCGAAAAGTAACTACGCCAAAGAAGCAGAGAAAATTTATAATAATGCAAATAGCTACCTAAGCATTAAATAGAACCTACGAATCAATAATCAAATCATATCAAATGGATTACAAACGCACAAAAGCACCGGTATCCACGGTTACGCAGGATATTAACAACCTGGACAGTGAAACAGGAAACATCTATGAAACAGTGGTAATCATTTCACGTCGTTCCAACCAGATTGTAGTGGACCTGAAGCAGGAGCTTAACAAAAAGCTGGAGGAGTTTGCTTACTATACCGACAATCTGGAAGAAATAATGGAAAATAAAGAACAAATAGAAATTTCCAGGTATTATGAACGTTTGCCCAAACCCACATCTATTGCGCTTGAAGAATATAAAGAAGGGAAGGTTTATTATCGTTTTGCTGATGAACCACCCGAGGAAAAATAATCTCCGTCAATAGCCTATGCTAAAAGTATGCTAAAAGGAAAAAAAATAGTACTAGGCGTTACAGGCAGTATTGCAGTCTATAAAACCGCTTATCTGTTACGTTTGCTAAAAAAGGAACGGGCAAATGTAAAGGTTATCATGACTCCTTCAGCCAAAGACTTTATTACCCCGCTCACATTATCTGTACTTTCACAAAATCGTGTTTTCTGCGAATCATTCAACCCTCAGTCAGGGAAATGGTACAGCCATATTGATTTCGGACTATGGGCCGATTTATTATTAATAGCCCCGGCATCTGCCCATACGCTGGCAAAAATGGCACACGGCATCAGTGATAATTTATTGCTTACGACTTTTTTGTCGGTTCGTTGTCCGGTAATGGTATCTCCCGCCATGGATACCGATATGTTTAACAACGTAGCTACACAGACTAACCTTACTATTCTCAGAAAAAGAAATATCCGTATTCTTGAATCGCCTGAAGGAGAGTTAGCCAGTGGCTTAACCGGCGCCGGAAGGATGATGGAACCCGAAGAAATTATCCTGGAGCTGAAAAGCTTCTTTTCCCAGTATCCGAAGAAAAAAATGAAGATCTCAGGGAAAAAAGTCCTGATCACTGCCGGACCTACTTATGAAGCCATTGATCCGGTAAGATATATCGGAAATTATTCGTCGGGAAAAATGGGTATTGCTTTGGCAGAAAAAGCAGTGCAAATGGGTGCCGAAGCCACCCTTATTCTGGGACCCGGCTCTAATATTCCGATTCCTCATAAAATTAAAATTATCAGGGTAGTTTCGGCCGAAGAAATGTATCAGGCTGCACTGAATGTTTTTCCCGATACTGATATTGCTATTCTTGCTGCCGCGGTGTCAGATTTTACGCCGGCGGAGAAACATGATCGGAAAATTAAACGTAACAAAGAAGATCTGATTATACGCCTTAAGCCCACCCGCGATATTGCTGCTGAACTCGGTAAAAATAAAAACAATAACCAAATCCTTGTAGGTTTTGCCCTGGAAACGGAAAATGAACTGGAAAACGCCCTGAAGAAAATCAAAACGAAAAACCTGAATTATATCATTCTAAACTCTATCAGGGACAAAGGGGCGGGTTTCGGTTATGATACCAATAAGATTACAATCATAGATAAATCAGGAAATCAAAAAGTTTATCCTCTGAAGTCCAAGATTGAGGTAGCAGAAGACATCCTGAAATATCTTCAGGAACAATTTCTTTAATATCCTGACCATTGCAAACAATCGCATGGCAAATGAAACGTCTGAAGACCTTTTGGGTTGTGCTCGTTTTTCTACCTTTTGTGTCTTATACAACCGGTTACGGTCAGGAGTTACATTGCAATGTATCGATCTCGGCCCAAAAAATCCAGGGATCCTATCAGGAAAAATTCAAGACCCTGCAGCGGGCAATCTATGAATTCATGAACAATACCGTCTGGACAAAGAATGTCTTTGATGTTAATGAACGTATCGAATGCACGATGCTGATCAACCTGACAGAACAAATCTCATCCGACCAGTTTAAAGGAACCTTACAGATTCAATCCAGAAGGCCGGTGTATAATACCACCTACAACACTACCATGTTTAATTACCTGGATAACAATTTCCAGTTTACCTATGTGGAGTTTCAACCCCTTGAGTTCAATGAATCTACCTTTCAATCTAATCTGACTTCCGTTTTGGCATTTTATGCCTATATCATTATAGGGTTGGATTATGATTCATTTTCTCTGTACGGAGGAACTTCTTATTTTGAAAAAGCAGAACAAATTGTAAACAATGCCCAGAATGCTGTAGAACCCGGATGGAAACCTTTCTCCGGCTCCAGAAACAAAAACAGATACTGGTTGATTCAAAATATCCTGGATAGCAAATATGCCCCGGTCAGAGAATTCATATACCGTTATCACCGTCTGGGACTGGATGTCATGGAGAGTCACTTGAATACAGGCAGGGCAGAGATTGCACAAAGCCTGAAATTACTCCAGAAAGTTTACCGAAATAAACCGGATCCGTATATGTTATTCCTCAACCTGGTTCTGGACGCCAAACGGGATAAATTTATCAATATCTTTTCGGAATCTTTCCCTGATGAGAAACAGCGTGCATATCTGATCCTCAAGGAAATTGATCCATCCAATATGCAAAAATATGATAAGATGATCAAAGGAAAGTAATCGTTCTGGATTATTTTCATTAGTTTTACTTTCATTACTGACAGGATGAAATTATGCTTAAGTCACTGCTTATCAGAAACTATGCTTTAATTGATGAGCTTGAAATGGAATTCGGCCATGGGTTGACTATTGTTTCAGGAGAGACCGGCGCCGGAAAATCCATCATTTTGGGTGCTCTCGATCTGGTCACCGGGAAACGATCCGATGCCTCCGTGCTCATGAACAAAGAAAAAAAATGTATCGTAGAGGTTGTTTTTGATGTAAAAAACTACCACCTAAACAATTTTTTCAAGACCCATGATCTGGATTATGATCATCTGACAACTATACGAAGGGAGATGAACCCAACAGGCAGATCCAGGGCATTCATCAATGATACGCCGGTAACTTTGTCCATACTTCAAAGCCTGGGTAGCAGGCTCATTGATATCCACTCACAGCATCAAAGCATTTTACTTGAATCCAGTCTTTTTCAATTGCAAATCCTGGATGCTTTCACACAAAAGAAGGTTCTGTTGGAATCCTACCAGAGAGATTACGTTGATTATCAAAAGATGAAGAAATATTACAAAGATCTCCAGGCACAGGCACAAAAGGCAAAAGCGGATCTTGATTATTTTCAATTTCAATATGATGAACTGACACAGGCAGCCCTCTCAGAGGATGAACAGGAATCATTGGAAAAAGAGGCGGAAATTCTGTCTCATGCTGAAGAAATTAAAAATGCCTTATTCGTTGCATGGACGATTTTGCAGGAAGATGAACAAGCTGTATTGCCGAAACTAAGGGGAATCATTTCTTCTCTTCAGCGTATCCTTGATTTTCTTCCCGCGGTGACAGATTATGAAAAAAGACTGGAGAGTACTTATATAGACCTTAAAGACCTTGCAGGAGAACTTGAGATCAAAGGAAATGACATTGAATCTGATCCGGGAAAATTAGAACAAATCAGGGAAAGACTCAATCTCCTTTATCATCTGGAAGACAAACACAGGGTAAAATCCATACCGGAATTATTGAAACTACAAAAAGAGCTGGAAGTAAAAATTGACAAGATAGGATCATACGATCAAGAGATGACAGAGACAGGACAGCGATTACAAGAGATCAGAAACAGAGTATGGAAGCTGGGAAAAGAACTCACGGAAAACCGCAGAGCCGTTCAACCCAGTATCGAGAAGGCTGTGGAACACCTGCTTCACGAGCTGGGGATCCCGGCAGCAAGATTTAGGATACAGATGGATGCCGGCCAGGAACCGGGACCCAAAGGTTTTGACCGGGTGACATTCCTGTTTTCCGCCAATGCCCAGAGTCCACTCCTGGAAATAGGGAAAGTAGCTTCCGGTGGTGAACTTTCACGTCTGATGCTTAGTCTGAAATCGCTGCTCACGGAATCTACAGGTTTACCAACCATTATTTTTGACGAAATAGATACAGGAGTTTCCGGAGATATTGCCGACCGTGTAGGACAAATCATAGCCCGTATGGGGAAACATATGCAGGTCATTAATATCACCCACCTTCCACAAATTGCCAGTAAAGGGAAAAATCATTACCTTGTTTATAAAACCGAGGAAAACGGCAAAACACGAACACGCGTAAAACACCTGACGAATAAAGAAAGAATCACTGAGATTGCCAAATTACTCAGCGGCCGGGAGCTTTCGGAAGCAGCTTATCAGAATGCCCGGGAGCTTTTGAAGAACGCATAGTTGCATTCTGCATAATACTGGACACTGAACTTGTAGATTCCATGATTAAAGTAGGTATTCTAATCCGGCACACCAGTTTCACCAGGATGCTTATCCCCTTCCACTACTTCCCCCAATTGCTTTAATGCTTCCAGCGTAAGCCTGGCCTCTTCTTCATCCACCTTGTTCAACGCCATCCCAACATGCGCCAGGATATAATCACCAACTTCTACCTGCTCTGGCAGCCATTGAATGCAAATGTCAGCAATCATCCCGCTGAAATCCACTTTTGCCATTTTCAGTTCAGGATCAGTATTGTCTATGGAAATAATCTTTCCCGGTACTGCCAGACACATAACTTAACTGTTTTTAATTATACGTTCCAAATGTAACATATATATACGAATTTAACCATGACGAATGTTCTGTATCCGATAAATAACGCACGGGATTTATGCATACGCGGCAAGAATTTCTCTGACTTTCCTTTCTACAATGGGAAAGGTTCTTTTTAGGTGCGGCGTTAACTCCATGCTTAATTCATTTTTTAGTTGAATACGGATAGTGATCAGATAGATATCCGGAAGACTTTCCAGTAAAATGGCAGATTCTATTAGATCTTTCAATCCGATGTCATGTGCTCCCAGGGTAATGGGAAAATCCGACGGTTCCGCCATCCAGCATCCGCACCTTCTCCGGAAAATCTTGATTTTCCAGGTACCGGATTGCATGCATCCCCACGCCTTCATCACCCATTAAAAAATTTCCTATGCCAAGAATAAGAATTTGTTTAATGTTATTTGAATCGGAGAGGTCCAAAATTACTTATTGTGAATATAAGTAATAAAAATACATTTCTTTCTCATAATATAAAAATTTATTGTACCAGGAATAAAAAAAATAGATAAATTTATTACCTGTTAATAAGCTTTCAGGAACTGGTAAAAACACATGATATCATGAAGGGAAAAAAGAAATATTTTAATTCTGTAGCATTATGGGGCATTATTCTTGGGATTCTTTTTTTTATCATCATTTACTTTTTCCTGGATCTGAAACCTGGTCATCCTGAAGTAACCCGTACGCTCGCAGTAGCGACACTGATGGCTACCTGGTGGATTACAGAGGCAGTTCCACTGGCTGTCACGGCATTGCTTCCGGTTGTTCTTTTTCCGGCATTGGGAATTATGGATGGCGAAGATGTTTCTTCTACCTACTTCAACCATATTATTTTTCTTTTTCTCGGTGGTTTCATGATGGCCCTGGCCATGCAAAAATGGAATCTGCATAAACGGATCGCCCTGAAGATCATGATGAATGTGGGTGTAAGTCCGGGGAAGGTTTTATTGGGTTTTATGATTGCTACGGCCTTTCTGTCAATGTGGATTTCCAATACGGCCACAGCAATGATGATGTTGCCGATTGCCTTGTCTATCATTCTGGAACTGGAACAAACAGTTAATTCGTCTGACATTAAACGATACTCTGTTGCTTTGCTGTTGGGCATTGCTTACAGTGCCTCCATCGGGGGGCTTGCCACACTGGTAGGTACTCCACCCAATCTGGTACTAGTAAAAACACTGAACATTCTTTTTCCACAGGCCCCTGAGATTAACTTTGCCGAATGGATGATCCTGGGATTACCTATCAGCATAACCATGTTAGTGGCAGCATGGTTGATACTATATTTTATGTACCGTCCAAGGGAAAAATGGGAAGGAATATCCATTAATACCTTTAGAAATCAATATAAACAATTGGATAAAATGGTCTTTGAGGAAAAAGTAGTTATCCTCCTGTTTATACTGCTGGCCTTATTATGGCTTACGCGGGCAGGCATAAGTTTCGGTCATTTTTCGATTCCGGGTTGGGCAGGGTTGTTCGGTCATCCTAAATATATCAATGACGGAACCGTTGCCATCGCCGTGGCCATTTCACTATTTCTGATTCCTTCCCGGAGCAAGCCCGGAGGCCGGATTCTGGACTGGAAAACAGCCAACAGGCTTCCGTGGAACATGATTCTGCTATTTGGCGGTGGATTTGCACTGGCCAAAGGATTTGAGGTTTCCGGTCTTTCTGTCTGGTTTGGGGAAGCCCTCAAGTGGGTAGGTCAGTTTTCAGAGATATGGATTCTTCTCACGATCCTGACCATGATGTCTTTTTTGACCGAGTTAACCTCCAATACAGCCTCTACCCAGATGCTCTTGCCTGTTTTTGCCGGGTTGGCTGTGAGCATCAGAATGAATCCTTTATTGATCATGATACCGGTAACCATGGCTGCTTCATTGGCTTTTATGCTACCTACTGCCACCCCTCCCAATGCGATTGTTTTTGGTACCGACCGCATCAGAATACGCACCATGATTAAAACCGGTTTCTGGCTGAATATGACCGGCATAGCCACCATCTATTTCTACATCCATGTATTGGGCATGGGAATAATGAACCTGCATACCATAGGCCTTCCCACATGGGCATTAATCAAATAAAATGAATACCCCGCCATAGCGGAATGCAAAAGCGGATTAATAAAAGCAGATATAATACTCCCCCCTGAACATAACCAATCTTATTCGATAGAAGCTTCTTCTTTATCTTTTCTCGGCGGGGGAGAAGGATCTGTTTTGCCTATTGTCTTTAAGTCTTTAAAGAAAAAAAGAAAATATCCGAAAAGAAGCAATGCTGCAACAAAAACACCTAACAGGTCAAAAAAGGTGACCTGCAATGAAAAAATATGCAACTTGGGATTCTGATGAATAAAAAAAAGAATAGTATTGGCCAGGATGGCAAAAAAACGAACTTCTGTAGGACCTATTTTACTGTAAGTAATCTTAAAAAATCCCCGGAGGTAAGAATTAATGTATGTACTGATAGCCAGCATAAAGTATCCGATAATGATAAACAATGCTACGGACATATGCATGTAAGGAGACATACCTAATCCAACGCCAGTAATAAGAATGGAGATGGAATCTACATTATGATCGACAAAAAAACCATATACCGGTCGTTCAATTTTCCTGAACCGGGCCAAACTTCCGTCCAGACTGTCTCCAAACCAGTTAACAAGAAAACCTGCCGAAGCCAACCATAGAAATCCCCAATGATAATCACAAAGAAAATATCCGAATCCAATCATTAAAGCACCGATAATTCCTATCCCCGTAAGATGGTCCGGCGTAATTTCAACAGGCAGGAGACGTACAAAAAAATTCAGTAATTTTTTTTCAATCCCTCTTAAAAATGATTCGGTAATTCTTTCGGCTTCTTTATCTTTTGAATATTGTTTATTCATTTTTTCTTTGAATAATGGTTATGAGCAAATGTATCTATTTCAGAACAGTTATAAAAAAAGTTTTACAACATTTTTTCATTTTTCTCCTCAGGAAGAAGTAAATAAAAAAAACATTTCAAAAATTCACTAATTACAAACAAATTTATATTTTTGTAACCCCTTTTGAAAAAGTATTTGAAATGAATGATGAATGACGATCTTTGAATAATTCGAACTTCGAAGATCAATCTTCAAGCTTCGATATTTGCCCAGATGGCAGGTCCGAGCATTGAGAAATGGTCCGGTGGACCATTTTAGCGA
>CAYLJE010000079.1:0-11736 GCA_964383915.1 uncultured Rikenellaceae bacterium | reverse complement strand
CTACGACATGAAATTGTAACTTATTGACCCTCTGGGAAGGGATCAGGAGGTCTGAGGTTACAAAGTTTACTTTGGGGTTCATACCCATGATTTCTGGCATCGTGTGTTTTTAACATACGGGCTAAGAAAAAGGAGTGTAAGATTGGGGAAAAGGAATTAATCTAATTTAAGAACAGCCAGAAAAGCTTGCTGGGGTACCTCTACGCTGCCGACCTGGCGCATTCGTTTTTTCCCTTTCTTTTGTTTTTCCAGTAATTTGCGCTTCCTTGTGATATCTCCTCCATAACATTTGGCTGTAACGTCTTTCCGCAATGCTTTTACAGTTTCCCTGGCTATTATCTTCGAGCCGATGGCAGCCTGGATGGCGATATCAAATTGTTGCCGGGGGATCAGTTCTTTCAGCTTAATGCAGATTCTTCGTCCGAAATTGTAAGCATAATCTTTATGGATAAGTGTTGACAGAGCATCTACCATCTCCCCGTTGAGTAAAATATCCAGTCGTACCAGGGTTGCCTTTTTGTACCCCGAGGTATAATAATCGAACGACGCATACCCTTTGGAAATGCTTTTCAGCTTATCATAGAAATCAAAGACTATGTCAGCCAGGGGCATTTCAAAGGTTAGCTCTACACGGTCACTGGTCAGGTAAACCTGGTTTTTCAGTGTCCCCCGTTTGTCAATGCATAGTTTCATGATTGGTCCCACAAATTCTGATTTTGAAATAATCTGGGCGGCGATATAAGGTTCTTCAATGTGGTCAATGTGCGTCGGATCGGGTAATCCTGATGGATTATGTACTTCCACTATTTTTCCTTTGGTGGTAAAAGCGCGATAGGATACATTCGGAACCGTGGTGATAACATCCATATTAAATTCGCGGTCCAGTCGCTCCTGGATGATCTCCATGTGCAGCAGCCCCAGGAAACCACACCTGAATCCAAACCCCAGGGCTGCGGAAGACTCTGGTTCAAAAGTGAGGGATGCATCATTGAGATGCAGTTTTTCAATGGAAGTTCTGAGTTCCTCATAGTCATCGGCATCCACAGGATAAATCCCGGCAAAGACCATCGGTTTCACATCCTCAAAACCTTCAATGGCTGCCTTGCAAGGACGGTCCACATGGGTAATGGTATCTCCTACCTTTACCTCGATGGAGTTTTTTATACCCGAGATGATATAGCCCACATCTCCGGTACGCAAAACATCACGGGGTTCTTTATTTATTTTGAGCACTCCGATTTCCTCTGCGATATACTCTTTGCCGATGGCAACAAATTTAACATGATCTCCTTTTCTGAGTTCTCCGTTAAATATTTTAAAGTAAGCATAGATCCCACGGAATGAATTAAATACCGAATCAAAGATCAGTGCTTGCAACGGAGCCTGGGGATTCCCCCTGGGGGGAGGTATTTTTTCAATAATTTCTTCTAATATCCGTTCTATGCCCATGCCTGTCTTTCCACTGGCTTCGATGATGTCTTCCCGTCGGCAACCCACCAGGTCAACAATCTGGTCTTTTACTTCTTCAGGCATGGCATTGCTGAGGTCCATTTTATTTAATACGGGGATAATCTCCAGATCATGTTCAATAGCCAGGTAAAGATTGGAAATAGTCTGTGCCTGTATGCCCTGGGTGGCATCTACAACAAGCAGCGCTCCTTCACAGGCAGCAATAGAACGGGATACTTCATAAGAAAAATCTACATGCCCGGGGGTATCTATCAGGTTTAACACATAATTTCTCCCGTTCAGCTCGTATTCCATCTGGATAGCATGGCTCTTGATGGTAATGCCCCGTTCGCGTTCCAGATCCATATCATCCAGTACCTGATCCTGAAAATTACGTTCGTTCAGGGAACCGGTTTTCAGCAACAATTGATCGGCCAGGGTACTTTTCCCGTGATCAATATGTGCGATGATAGAAAAATTGCGAATATTATTCATCCGTTTGCTTTATGCAGGTTCTCTCAGCGCAAAGATACCACAATCGCTAAAATCATTTGTAAAGAACAGGGAAAAAGATTGTATTAATGCGTATTCAAATCTTTCAGATGTACTCTCCTGGGATGACCGGGCAGCATAAAAAGCGCAGGAGACAGTCTTTTCCTCCTGGCCTTTAGCACTTCTGTAATAACCTCATAGCCATAACCAAATTCCCTCACTTTAACCGGATAACCCCGTGTCTCCATATACATGTATTTGGGATGAGCCTGGTAATGAAAACCCTGTTCATAATATTTAGTAATTCTGTTTAATATCTCATAATATCGCTTAAGCATAGGGTAAGGAAGTAACTGTATTTTTGGGGCAATCCATGTTTCTTCAGTAGCTACCCCATTGACCCAGACCATATAAACACGGGTAGGATAACCGGCAATATCTTTCCCTGTTTTTGTCTGTGTTATTTGTACATGCAATTGATCATGCTTTGTGACAGATGAATCGGAGATATGCAACTGACTGATCATCTGCTCAAAACTTTTCAGGGCATCTTGTTTTTCTTTTTCACTGTAGTCTTTTATCTTTTCTAAAAATTTATTTTTCATCATAGAAACCATATCCTTGTCATAATCATCAATAGATCCTTCCCAATACTTTTTTGTTTCAGGATTATAAAAACGAATAGTTCCTGAATTTACATCGATAATAGTGATCAATCCTTTTTCTTCCAGCCGGATAAGATGACCTTGTACATATACTTTACGTTCCTGTGTTTTCTTTGTGTCAGTAAAATGTGACGCTTCTTTAATAACCCAGCCCGCTGAGGCAATATGGATCATAAAAAAAATGCCTGAAAAAATGAACAATATTTTCTTCATGTATCAGATACTTTTTTGTATTGGTTATTTCCATTACATAACGTAGAAAAAAAGAAATTCATTATGGGGTATAAAGTTAATTATTTACTTCACATCCTTTACATAAAATAAAAGCCCTTCCCACACCGGGAAGGGCTTGACAGATATAGAATTGTATAACGGGTCACACTAATACATTCCTCCGCCCATGCCACCACCCATGTTGGGAGCCGCAGCGGCAGGAGCCGGATTTTTTTCTTCTTTTTCTGTCACAATACATTCGGTTGTCAGGAGCATCCCGGCAACAGAAGCAGCATTTTCAAGAGCAATCCGGGAAACCTTGGTCGGATCAATAACTCCGGCTTCATACAGGTTTTCATATTTATCCGTTCTGGCATTATATCCAAAGTCTTCTTTTCCTTCTTTCACTTTGGCGACAACAATAGAACCTTCGACGCCGGCATTTTCGACGATTATACGGATGGGTTCTTCCAGTGCTCTGCGAACGATCGCAATCCCGATATTCTGGTCTTCATTCTCACCTTTCAGGTTATCCAGTGATTCGATAGAACGGAGGTAAGCTATGCCCCCTCCGGGGATACTTCCTTCTTCAATAGCAGCACGGGTAGCACTCAGGGCATCATCCACACGGTCTTTCTTTTCTTTCATCTCAATTTCTGAGGCTGCTCCCACATAAAGAACGGCCACTCCTCCTGACAGTTTAGCCAAACGCTCCTGCAGTTTCTCTTTATCGTAATCAGAGGTGGAAGCTTCAATCTGCTTTTTGATTTGTTTGACACGGGCTGCAATATTTTTTGGATCACCAGAGCCATTGACAATGGTTGTGTTCTCTTTATCAATGGTAATTTTCTCGGTTTGACCCAGCATGTCCAGCGTCGTATGTTCGAGCTTCAGGCCTTTTTCTTCCGAAATAACCGTTCCCCCTGTTAAAATAGCAACGTCTTCCAGCATTTCTTTCCTTCTGTCTCCGAAACCGGGTGCTTTGACAGCTGCTACGCGCAGTGAACCGCGCAGTTTATTTACAACCAGTGTAGCCAATGCTTCTCCATCTACATCTTCGGCAATGATCAACAATGGACGTCCTGCCTGTGAGGTGGCTTCAAGTATAGGCAGCAGGTCTTTCATTGTGGATATCTTTTTGTCATGTAACAGGATATAAGGGTTCTCAAGAACAGTCTCCATTTTTTCAGCATCGGTAATGAAATAAGGGGAAATATATCCGCGATCAAATTGCATCCCTTCTACAACTTCTACCTTTGTTTCGATTCCTTTGGCTTCTTCAACGGTGATCACTCCTTCTTGTTTAACTTTCTCCATTGCTTCGGAGATGAGTTTGCCGATAGAACTATCATTATTTGATGAGACTGTAGCTATCTGTTCAATTTTTTTATTGTCGTTGCCAATAGTATGAGACATTGCTTTCAGATGTTCAACTACTTTTGCAACAGCCAGATCTACGCCCCGTTTCAAATCCATAGGATTAGCCCCGGCAGTCACATTCTTTAATCCAACATCATAGATAGATTGTGCAAGGACAGTAGCTGTTGTTGTGCCGTCCCCGGCCTTATCAGCAGTTTTGGAAGCAACTTCTTTCACCATCTGAGCTCCCATGTTTTCAAAGGGATCTTCCACATCTATTTCTTTGGCTACGGTCACCCCGTCTTTGGTTACCTGGGGCGCCCCGAATTTCTTGTCCAGAACAACATTACGCCCTTTGGGACCCAATGTTACTTTCACTGAATCAGCAAGGATATCAACACCTTTTTTAAGTGCGTTTCTTGCTTCTATGTTAAACTTAATTTCTTTTGCCATTTTAAATGATTTTTAGAGGTTATTACATATTTAAATTAAACATTTTTACATTTATACAATTGCCAGGATATCGGATTGACGCATAATCAGATAATCTTTTCCGTCAATTGATATTTCCGTGCCGGAATATTTACCATATAATACATTATCTCCCGTTTTTAATTCCATTTTCTCATCTCCGGTACCATTACCTGCTGCTACGACTGTCCCCCGCTGGGGTTTTTCCTGGGCAGTGTCAGGAATAATGATGCCACTGGACGTTTTTTCTTCAGCAGGCACCGGAAGAATGACAACCCGGTCTCCCAAAGGTTTGATCTTTATTTTTTCCATAATATGAATGTTATTTTAATAATTAAACATTTTTAAATACCGAGTCTGCTTTATCACATATTATGCCAAAATATTTTTCATCAGGAATCACAAAAAGAAAGGGACACTTTAACAGGGGAAAAAGAAAAAAGATGTCAGGGTTATGACATCCTGACACCTTTTGCATTTTTCAACCGGGAAGAAAGATATTATTTTTTCGGGGTATTATTATTTTGATTTTGATTTTCTGAGGATGTAGATTTATTTGGCAAAGCGGTAGGCAGTGTAGGAATAGCATTTGGGTCCACAGCCCTGTTTATTTGTTGTTCAATCATGGAATGTTCCGTTCTGTTTTTACGCGGAATACTTGCCGTAGCAAGTACGCATAAAACAATGATAGAAGCTGCCAGTGTCCAAGTTGCTTTTTCTAAAAAATCAGTAGTCTTACGTGCACCCATGAATTGGCCGGCACCGGTAAAATTTGCGGCCAGCCCTCCACCTTTTGAATTCTGTACCAGCACGACTAAAATTAAAAGAATACTAGCCAGAATAATCAGTACCGAGATCAAAGTGTATATTGCCATGGCTAACTTTTTTTTGTCTGATCCAAAAGGATCTGTTTAATTTTTTCAATTTGGAATGCAAAGTAACTACTTTTTTCCGGAAATTTCAAACTTAATTTCTCATAGGTTTGGATGGCTTTGGTATAATATCCCTGGTTCAGGTAAATTTTGGCCAGTGTCTCAGAGAAAAAACCACTGTCTTCTTCCTGGATTTTTTTTTCTGCAATAATATTGTCTTGTTCCTGAATATTTTTACGCGGAATAATGCGGGGCTGACTTTGAATAAAACGGTCAATTAATTCATCTTCTGCTTTTCCGGTTTTGCTGGCTGTATCCCTGGAATAGTCTTTTTCATTTCCCTGCCGGAGATAATCTATCCATTCTCCAAAGCCCAGTTCCGAGGGTACTCGTCCTTTATTTAAGTTTTTTTTTTCTTCAATACCGGATGGCCTCACCCCGGTTTGTCCGGAAGAAGGTTTATTTTCTTGCTCCGTCGTGGTCTTTTTTACGTCAAAATTCAGCAAATCCTCCGTCTTATTTGCTGTCTCTGACAAGCCGGCCATTTCTTCCATGGATTCCTCGGGGGAACGCTTATCAGTGATACCTGTTACCCCTTCTTCCAGTGTAAACAAATCATCTGTTTCATGGGCTCCGGATACATTAGACGAATTCTCTGCATGCTTTCCAACGGTAATGTTTTCTTCTGAATATCCGGTTTCTGTCTGCTGTTCTTTTTTATAGGATGTCCCCGGTTTTTTTATTTCCTGGAGACGGTGACGGATTTCTTCCTGTAATTCTTCTTTTGAATGAACATTTTCAGAAGCAGGTTCTTGCTTGTTTTCCTGTACGACCCCCCGGGGGATAACAGGCTGTTCTTTGACAGATTTTTTGGCTTCCCCGGATCTATTTTCTTTTTTATTTCCGGAGATTGCAGGTATTTCCTTTTCTTTCACAAGGATCTCTGTCCCGAATGTTTTCTTTTCTTTTCTGTGATCTTCTGTGGGGTCTGTCGGCGCAAATTGCTTGTCATGCAACAGGATAAATAATTTTTTGCGGTTTCCTATATACAAGGCAGATGCTTTTAGCTGGGTGTCAAAACGGATATGCCGGAGGTTATACAGGTTCTTCAGATAGAGCAAATGAGCTGTTTGAAAATAAGGAAAATCGGTCAACAATTCATTTACCTCAGGGAGACTTTCCCTGTTTAATTTCCCGGGAGTTTCAAGATAAGATATGAATTCTTCTTTTCTCATATAAGCAGTTACCAATTTACAAAAGCCTTGTTAAATATATCTTCCGTAAGATTTTCAACAATCTTTTTGATTAAATCATCTTCTACCGAACTGAAGTCTTGTGTGCTGGGATAATCTTCATAACGTGAAAATGAGGTGTCAAAATCCTGTTTCGAATCAACATTATTGGAAAACTTTACATGGACGGTAACGGTAAACCGGTTAAGTCCTGCTGTCTGCTTTCCCGTGATAGCCACAGGGGTGATCTGATATCCTGTAATTTCACCCGAAAACTCAACATCCCCACCATTTTCTAACATCTGCAGGCTGGTTTGCGAAATAATCTTGTCTTTGATGGCTTCCGTAAAAATCTGTCCCAATGCCGGATTTACGGTTGATCCTCGTTGGACTCTGTTAGGGAAAAAACCTACCGATACGGTTTTTACATCTGGTGAGATCGAAGCTCCTGAAAAAGAGTAAGTAACCTTACATGAATCCGTCATTAGTAATAAGACGGCTATAGAAAGGAAAAAAATTGTTTTTCTCAATGCCTGCCTGACCAACAAAACCATGTTTTCGACTTTATTCAGGTAATATTATATTCTTTGATTTTCCGGTAAAGGGTCCGTTCAGATATGCCCAGTGCCTGAGCTGCTTGTTTTCTTCTGCCATTATGCTTATTCAGGGCTTTCTTAATGAGTTCGATTTCTTTTTCTGCCAGAGACAGCGTTTCTTCCTCAATGGCCTGGGCGTCTTCTATCACCGAATGATTATCTTCAGGAGAGTAAGCTGGCGAAACATTTTTATTGGTTTTTATCTCAGTCTCTCCATTGCCATCCATGCGTTTGATAAAGGGAGCATGATCTGACTCAATCTCAGCATAATTTCCTCCCTTCTGTAACATGTCAAACACAATTTTTTTCAGATCACTCATATCATTTTTCAGATCAAACAATATCTTATAAAGAATTTCTCTTTCTGATGCAAAAGACTTTTCATTATCTTGTTTGGGGATGATTGCAGGCAGCTTGATACTCATATAATCAGGCAGGTATTTTTTCAACGTTTCACCATTGATTTCCCTGTTTTTTTCTATGATAGATATCTGTTCTGTAATATTTTTCAATTGTCTTACATTTCCCGGCCAGCGGTAATTTACCAAGACTGATCTTGCATCTTCTGCAAGCTTGACGGGAGGCATCCGGTATTTCTCGGAAAAGTCCACGGCAAATTTCCGGAATAACAACAGAACATCTTCTTCACGGTCGCGCAATGGAGGGATATGAATAGGTACCGTGTTCAGACGGTAAAACAAATCTTCCCGGAACTTTCCTTCATGTACAGACTGGATAATATTTATATTGGTGGCGGCAATTACCCGTACATCCGTCTTGTGTGCTTTAGAAGATCCTACACGTATGAACTCTCCTGACTCGAGTACCCGCAGTAAACGCACTTGGGTAAATAGCGGAAGTTCAGCTACCTCATCCAAAAAAATGGTTCCGCCGTCGGTCACTTCAAAATATCCCTTCCGGCTGTCGGTAGCTCCGGTAAAGGACCCTTTTTCGTGACCAAAAAGCTCCGAATCAATAGTTCCCTCAGGGATAGCTCCGCAGTTTACAGCAATATATTGCCCGTGCTTGCGCGAACTATATTGGTGTATGATTTGCGGAAACACCTCTTTCCCTGTGCCGCTCTCCCCGGTGATCAATACCGAAAGATCAGTGGAGGCTACCTGCAAGGCTATATCAATGGCATGATTTAATTCCGGATCATTACCGATAATTCCAAAACGTTGCTTGACTGTCTGTATGTTTCCTGTCATAGATGACGCTTACTTTCTCATTTCTGCGAAATTACTCATTTTTTCTTATTTCATAATAACAACCGGGTATCATTTTTTATCTGTCAGAGGCAAAATCATGCTATTTGCGGCTTAAAAACGATCATTCTCACTCCTTACACCTGTCATTATAACAGATGTTATGTGCAATATTTTTATTCGTTTCAAAAAGTTTAGTAGTTTTAAAGGGTTTAAAAAATATATATTCATGCAGTTTTTGATAATTATTCCGGCGCGTTACAAGTCTTCCCGTTTCCCGGGAAAGCCACTTGCGGATATTCTCGGAAAAACCATGATACGCCGCGTATATGAGCAAGCTGTACAGGTATTACCGGAGGTGGTTGTGGCCACAGATGATGCCCGGATAGAAGGGGAAGTCAGACATTTTGGCGGGCTCGTAGTGATGACGGCAGATACCCACCGCAGTGGCACCGACCGTTGTGCCGAAGCCCTTGATATCTACCGGCAGCAGACCGGACAACCGGTGGAGGTGGTCATTAATATTCAGGGGGATGAACCCCTGATCCGACCGGAACAGATCCGTGAAATCATGACCTGTTTTAAAGACCCGGAGACACGACTGGCTACACTTATTTATCCTATTCATGCGGTGAATGAAATAGATAACCCCAATATTCCAAAAGTAGTTATGGATAAAAAAGGCCGGGTACTCTACTTCTCTCGTTCTCCTATTCCTTATCTGCGGGATGTTCCTAAAGAAAAGTGGCCGGAACATCATGTGTTTTACAGACACATCGGGATGTATGGATACCGTGCTGATACCCTCGCGGAAATAACCAGGCTGGCTCCTTCTTTGCTCGAACAGGCCGAATCACTCGAACAAAACCGCTGGCTGGAAAACGGATATACTATAAAAGCTGCTGTTTCTGCTTATGATAATTATCCCGTGGACATACCTGAAGATATTGAGAACATTATCCACCTACTTAACGCATAAGATTTTACTTCCTTCTTCTTCCCTTTCAGAACGTTTTTCTCATTATCTTTGGTTTTTCTATGCATGATCCATGACTATTCGTAATGAAACTTCTATTCGCATCAAAGAAAAAGCACTGTCATTGGGCTTTGATGCTTGCGGCATTGCCAGAGCCGAACCTCTGAAGGAGGAAAGAGCCCATCTGCTTTCGTGGCTGGTCAGAGGCTATCATGGTGAGATGGATTATATGGCCAGAAATGTGGGAAAACGTGCCGATCTTACACGCCTGGTGCCCGGAAGTAAGAGTGTGATAGTGGTCTTGCTGAATTACTATTCCGGTGACAATGTCTTTGCCGGAGAAGATTGGGACAAACCGAAAATATCCCGGTATGCCGTTGGACGGGATTACCATAAGGTGATCCGGAAAAAGCTGAAACAGATGCTGGCATGGATCAATACGGAGCTAACACCAGTGCAGGGACGGGTTTTTGTCGATTCGGCACCGGTGCTGGAACGGGCTTGGGCACAACGGGCCGGCCTGGGCTGGACCGGGAAAAACAGCATGTTGATCACAAAAGAAGGCGGCTCTTACTTTTTTATCGGTGAGCTGATCATTGATTTGGCGCTGACTTATGATCATCCCGATCCGTCAGACTATTGTGGCACCTGTACCCGTTGTGTGGAGGCCTGCCCTACCAGGGCCATCCTGTCTAACCGGACGGTGGATGCTACCCGCTGCATCTCATACTGGACTATTGAATACAAGAAGGAGACCTTCCCTCCGGAGGCTCCCAAAGACTTCAGAGATTGGATCTTCGGCTGTGACATCTGTCAGGAGGTATGCCCCTGGAACCGCAAAGCCCGGCCTCACCATACGCCGGATTTCCTGCCGGACGAAAGAAGACTTTCACTCACATACGAAGACTGGAAGAACATGACTGAAGAAAAATTTGAAAATCTCTTTGCAGGCACACCGGTGATGCGGGCCGGATTCGGGAATATGAAAAGAAACCTCGAACATGGAAGAAGAAGGGGAAATAAAGGGTTATCTTCCTAAAAGACCTGTTCCGGCACTTTGCTTTTATCTTTAATCTTGATTTTCTGCACATTCATCCGGTATAATATTGTAATTTAGCAAAAAAAGAATTGTGTTGACAAAGAGGATTAGAAGGATAATCTGTCACGCCGGAATAAGAACTTTGATTTTTCTGTCTTTATTATTTTATTTTCCCCTTAAGTATAGCTATGGACAGAGTACGAATTTTACATCTTCCAATCTCCCGATTATTGTCATTGAAACCCATGGACAAACCATCCCTTTGGATAATCCCCGGATCATTGCTGATATGGGTATTACTTACAACGGACCGGGTGTACGCAATTACACTACGGATACTTTCAACATCTATTCGGGGAAGATAAGCATTGAAATACACGGCTCCAGCACTGCCGGATGGACCAAGAAATCCTATAGCCTGGAGACGGAAAATGCGGATGGCAGCAATAACAATGTTTCACTGTTGGACATGCCTGCCGAGAATGACTGGATCCTCTATGCTCCTTATTATGACAGGTCTCTTATGAGAGATGTCCTCGTTTACGATTTGGCCCGTGAGATGGGTTGGTATGCCTCCCGGACACGGTACTGTGAGCTGGTGCTTAATAATAAATACCAGGGTCTTTACATTCTTATGGAGAAGATCAAACGGGATAAGAACCGTGTTGATATCAGCAAATTAAAACCCGATGAGATCAGTGGCGACAATGTAACCGGCGGATACATCATCAAGATTGACAAGGAAGCATGGAAGCACGGATTTGATTCGAAATACAAACCCTATCCCGGGGCGACACAAACGATTCGTTATCAGTACTGGTATCCTGATAAGAATAATATAGTTCCGGAACAGGAAGATTATATCAGCCATTATGTATGGAATTTTGAAGATGTTATGGCAGGAGATGATTATGCGGATAGGGAGTATCCTGCTTATATGAATGTACACTCTTTTGTGGATTATTTTATCATCAATGAGCTAAGCAAAAATGTGGACGGATACCGGTTAAGTTCTTATTTATATAAAGATCGTGACAGTAAAGGAGGGAAACTGACTGCCGGACCTGTATGGGATTATAATTTCAGCTTTGGCAATGTGGCTTATGACGATGCACAATATTATACAGGATGGGAGCTGTTTTATCTGACTCAGAATGACGGTTT
>CAYLJE010000078.1:3914-11936 GCA_964383915.1 uncultured Rikenellaceae bacterium | reverse complement strand
AAATATTTAGATTTATCATTTTTTTCAGGGTTTTTATCTTTTCTGCCAGTATCTCTGCTTCGTTTTCTTCGGAAGACAGTATTTTTTCTATGGTGATCAGGTCATTTCGTAACAAGGTCAGGGCATCTTCTTTCATCCGGTTGATTTCCTTGTTGATTTCCCCAGTAAATTGTGATACAAGACGATATAGGTTTTTTTCAATTTCATCCGGGATCCTGTTCAGGAAAAAGCCTCCGAAAGCTTTCCTGAAGATCACCATGGGGATGAGGAACCAGAGCAGGTCGAGATGGCTGTCAAAGGTCCAGTAAACAGAAACATCAGGTTTTTTAATATCGGGTTTACGTATATCTACAGGTTGATCATGAAGACTGATATGCAGAACCCTTGTAATTTCTTCATTTCTTTCTTTTCTGGCAGATTCAAGATATTTTTCAAAATGAGTATGGGGATTGCGAAGTAATTTCATCCATTTTTGTCCTGTTTCCTCAGTAATATTACTGAACTCTTCTTCAATGTTTTTCCCCAGCCACTGTTCAAATCTCCGGGTAATGACGTACAGGTTTCCTCTCCATTCTTTATATTCTTTTCTGAAATGATCTTTAAGAGAGAGGGTCACAGATTTATGGTAGGGGAGGATGAATGCTATTAGTTGTTCCCGGGTAAGGGACGTATAACTCTGGGTGATTAACCGGAGTTCATCACGTTGCCGTTGTAAATTTTCTCTGCTTTGCAAGAGGAGATCATGAAGTTTCTCTTTCTCCAGGTTTATTTTCAGAGAGGCCTGGTAAGATGCTTCGAGGTAACTCAGACAGGAGCGGGCCAGAGAATGGGTTTTATAAGTTGCAATTTCTTTGAAAACCATATCCTTGCGGGAAACCATGGGACGGACGATTTTATTTAGAATATCATTTCTGAAAAGATCACCATTCTTGCGAATGGAATAGCGAAAAACAGAATAGGTTTCCCTGAAATTGTTTTCCAGGGATTTGCGAATAAACCGTTCGATTTCGTCCAGGTCTTTTCTGTCGTAAAGGTCTGTTTTTGTCAGAAGGATATATATCCTTGGTGTATAAGTTCGCAGGTCTTTCAACAGTGAAATATCTCCTTCTGAGAGAGGATTCCCCGGGTTTATGGCTACTATTGCCAAACCGGTATCCGGCGTGAATTCCAGTGTAGCCTGCGTGTTGTGTGAGAAAAGGCTTCCGACGCCGGGAGTATCAATAAACCGGATTCCGCGAAACTCTTCCAGCGCTGGCAACTCGATAATCACTTTCTCTACTTGTCTGTAGTTGTTGCTGTTAATCTGCTCGTTGATATATTCCGGGAGGTTTTCTGCTTGTACAATCCGTGTTTTTCCATCCAGAAAAGTGACCGTGATTTTTTGTGTTTGTCCGTATTGAAGAATGGTAATCACGTTGGTTACGGGCGTAGCTCCGACTGGCAAAAGTGTACTGCCGGTCAGATGATTCAGAAAAGAGCTTTTCCCTGCTTTAAATTGCCCCAGTACGGCAATATTAATATACCGGTTACTGTCCTGTAACTTTTCAATAGCATGAAAAAAAGGAGTAAGCCCCGGGAAAAGATGAGGGGCACAAATTGACTTTAATGATTCGAAAGTATTCATCTGCTTCAATTTAGTTTCTGCCGGAAAGGATTTTATCATGATTTTTCCTGGCCAACATCTAAAATAACCTCTGCCCAAAGCCATCTCAGGGCTTCATCATATCAATAAAACATAGAAGTCATCAGTCCGGAAGACAATTTATGGTGAACCTCATCACCCCCTATTCAGAAAACACGAAAATATAAAAAACATTGAACATGATGAACCCTGATCACATAAAAATTTTGTTATGTGGATAGTAGTAAATCATTTACGTTCCCGGAGGAATAAATATCATGGAATCCATTCGATTTGCAGGATTTCCCTTGTCTTATCAGTGACCTTATAGCGATCGTCAATGCGCATCCCCAGGATCCAGACGATTTGTTCTCCTTCGGTCAGGAGCCATGTGTTTTCTTTTTCATCCAGGGAAAGTTTTTGATCGATAAAAAAATCACTTAGTTTTTTTATGTCCTGCATCCCCAGAGGCATGAAAAAATCTCCCTGTTGCCAACGACGAAGAATGAGCGGCCAGGTAATCTTCTCCCGGTCCAGAATGGCAATATTCCGGGAGGAGGGAATGTGGAAGGAAGAAGTTCGTGAATAATTCTTTAGATGAATCTCAACAGGTTTTGCTATCCTGGATTGTCCCATTTCAATGTAATATCTTTTGGAAGCATCTTCAATAGGAAGGGGAGTGATAATTAAGTGTTTTCTGTCTTTGATCAGTCGATGGGAAGGAGAAAAGAATTGTTTTCCCGGAGTACTATTCAGCGTGGTCAATATTTCACGGATAATGCCCGGCGAAAACCCCAGCGGCCTGAGTAATTCATATAAAATGGCTTCGCGGGCTCCGGTTTTCTGTAATTTTTCTATGGGGATGATTTGCCTGTTACGTTCCTGTATTAAAAATTTGTTATGTGTTTCTTCCATGTAGTGGGAAAATATCTCTTCTATACCCGATAATCTGTCAGCAGTGTCAGCGATGCCCTGAATAAAATCCGGATTGATTTCCTCGAAAGCCGGGATAATAATATGCCGGATCTTATTCCTGGTGTATTTTGTTGTCTGATTGGAGGAGTCCTCACGCCACTTGATCCCGTAATGTTCAGCATAGTTCTGAATAGCCTCACGGGTAGCAAACAGAATAGGTCTGATAATTTCCCCGTTGCAGGGTTTAATGCCTGTAAGTCCTCTTATTCCGGTGCCACGGGTTAGATTGATCAGGAGTGTTTCCACCAGGTCATTTTTATTATGACCCAGGGCAATGAAATCAAATCCTTCTTCTTTCTGTAAGCTGTGAAACCATTGATAACGTAAATCCCGTGCGGCCATCTGAATGGAAATTCCGCGTTCTTCAGCATAAGTAGTTGTATTGAACCGGGTGTAATAAAAAGGAAGATCATTTTTCGCAGCCCAGGAACGGACAAATGTCTCATCGCCGTCGGATTCTTTCCCGCGAAGGGAAAAATTGCAATGTGCAATGGCTGTTTTGTAACCCAGCCGGATCATCAGGTCACTCATTACCATGGAGTCGATGCCGCCACTGACCGTAAGCAAGATGCGATCTTCCCGGGCACATAACTTGTGTTTTTCTATAAAAAAAATACATGTTTGCAACAAATTATCCATGTTTTTTCTTTTAGATCAAAATATGTCTTTTCCCTCCTAAAAAAACGTCTGTATGATTGCAGGCGTTTCATACAATAATGTTTTTGTTATAACTGATAGTAAAGATAAGAAGAATTTTGATTTGTCAGGAAAAGTCTGCAATTTTTATAAAATATGGAATATTCAATGGAAGGGAGGATGCACGGGGATATAAGATCCTGTTTAATTGAGTAATATGAATCATGGATCAAGCTATCTTAACTAAAATTTATCTGAATTCAATGCGCGCAGGTTTATGGGGGATGAAGTTGTAAGGGGAAAAAAGTTTTTCCCCTGAAAGGACAATGGTCTGATAGTATGTTTCTTTGGGTAAGACCGGATAATAAGCCAGCCTGATCTGAAGGGTATTGAAAACCAGATTGCTGTTATGTAAACGTATGCCAAGGCCTATGCCTGAATACAGTCTGTTTTTGGTGAAGAGAATATCTCCAAAATCGATGACTCCAAGATCGGCAAAAGCAAAGAAAGTGAAACGGAATCCGTATAGATAAAAGGGGCTGAAAGCTACGGTTTCGGTCTTGACGGCAAGGCGACGGATCCCTGTCAGGCTGTCGCTACGTATTCCCCGAATACCATACTGGTCATTGATGGTGATTCGTTCGTTACTATAACGGTTGATCCCCGAGGTGAAGTTTACATCTACAAATTGCCGGTAAAAGAAACGACCAATAGGAAACAAGGGACTGAAATATTTAGTACGAAAGTTTATTACTCCCTGGTTAATAACATCTTTTGGCAGGAATCCTCCTATGTTGGTACCTAAATTAAGATATCCGAATCTTTTGTAATATTTTCCAATGGATAAGGATGCTCCGACATAATACCTGTTTTTATATTCATTTAGTTCGTATCCGCCCGTAACAGAGGCCAGGATTCCTTCCGGGATATCTTCTGTTGTTCCATAGTTATAAATTAAACCCGTTTTGAAATATTGATCGTTGGAATAGCTTATCTCCCCGAGAAAAAGCTGATGTCTTTGATATTGATAATATTCATGTTCTTCCAGAACCGGCCTTTCCATAATGTTGTTTAACAGGTACCTTCCGGAGACGACGATACGCCGGCGGGATGATTTCTCTAATAAAAAAGACCGACCATACCAGAGGTCATAGGATGAGTATTTTAAAGGTACTTCAACGGAATCCCCGTTGAGCTTGTCGTGTGTATATGTAATTAACGTTGCCATCCCACCTGCATTTTTCATATATGGATTCAGGAAAGAACGCTGGAAAGATGCTCCGATCATCTTGGTTCCGAATGCACTTAATATATTAAAATTTCCCCGGATAAAACTACCGCCTATATTATTAATCAAATATCGTCCGGCACCACCGATAGACTGTGGTTGTTTAAAATCATACAAAAGATGGGTGCTGAATTTATGACCCATGCCAAGAAAGTTGTTGTCAAACAATGAGATATCTCCCGCTTGTAAATTCTGGTATTTATATTCTGCCCCCGTAGAAAACATATCACGTGTCACTACCAGAATATCTACCTGGTTGTTCCCGACAGGGACCAGGATAAACTGTGCATCCCGGATAAAAGGCAGTTGTCTGAGAATACGTTCATTATCTGCCATAAGTCCGGGATTGATGCTGTCTCCTTCGGAAAAAAACAGATTATTGCGGATAGTCCTTGTGTGCGTAGTTAAGTGTACTTTGTTCAAAAATCGTGAAAAACCACTACCCGGTAATAATAAGGTGTCTTTAATGACCGGACCAAACGGGTCGAGCTGATAAAACCTGATTGATCGGATTCTTTTCCCCTGATATTTACGATATTCTGTGACACTCTGTTCGTCTTTGTAAGGATGTCTCTTGATGTTACGGTTGGGAATAAATAAAAGATGATACAACTGACGTGTCCATTGTCTGCGTTGAGCCCTGGATTGAATTGTATCATAGAAATTTTTTGTTTCCAGATATTTCTTACCAGGCCGTACAATCACAATTCCTTCGGGATATATCAGGGTGGTATCCCGGTCAAAGGTTATGATAGAATCATTAAAAATAATCGATTCATCTTTTTTTATATACAGGGTGTCAGGTAACGAACGGGCAATGGCTGTATTGAATAAAAAAAGAAGAATCAGGGTGATTCCTGAATATTTTTGAGCATCCGTCATTCTGTTTATTTCAGTAAGAAATATTATTCTTCCAGCACATCATCAGCATTAAACTGAAACCCCAGGCGTTTCCCTGTTTGCTGAAGGGATCGCATTATTTTTGCCGACATTTGTTCAACAGAAGTGATCTTTACATTATCATAGGGTGGTACCAGCAAATCAAATTGCATGGCATACAGAATAGATCGCTCAATAATCTTTTTCATAGAGTCCTTACTAACACTTAACTTCCCGAAATTCTTTAATTGAAATCCCGTTTGCCTTTTTCCTTCTACGAAAAGGTGATTATTCCGGTTAATAAAAATCCTGGCAATAAGATATCCCAGGTCATGAAGTCTGTTATATTTAAATGAATCAGAGAGAAAATTGTATATATTAATGATGCCGCAATAAGAATTCAGAGGATCTTCTTTTACATAGGGGATATCCCAAACTTTGTGCTCTCTGTTAAATTCAAAAATATTGGTGTGCATGCTACATATCAGGATATCTCCTGAAATTTTTATCTGTGCAGCAAATTTGCCATAATCCTTAAATTCTGTTTTTAAGCGTGAGTCAGCATGGGTAATTTGTGTATTTACCCCGGCGGAGAGTTCTTTTAGTGCCTCTTTAAGAAGCCTGAAAGCAACGACTGTCTGGTCATAAATGTGTTGCTTCAGTTTGCCTTTATTTGTCAGGTATTCCAGGATCTGTTGTTGATGGTTGTTATTTGCCACTTGGTTGAATTTTAATGAACGGGACTTAAGGGGACTTAAATAGAAACATAAAAATAGTTTCTTTTTTTTTATTTTGATACTCTCGAATAAAAATAAGACAAGAATCAGCGGAGAAGGAAAGAATCGCAGGGGTCAAAGGTTAAAAATTGGTCCTCAAACTCCTTTTAATAAGCTTTGGCGAATATTACCCGGCGTTTGGAAGGACGTCCTGTGACAATACATTTTCCCTCTTCATCAGGCATGTTCACCGGAATTATGCGGAGGGTTGCTTTGGTATCTTCTTTTATTTTGAGCTCGGTTTCTGTTGTGCCGTCCCAGTGAGCGAGTACAAATCCACCTTTCTTCTCAAGGACTTCTTTAAATTCATCATAGGTATCTACCTTATAAATATGTGAATCTCTGAAATCCAAAGCTTTTTTGTAAATATGTTTTTGGATATCCTCCAGCAGGGCAGGGATTTTTCCTGCCAGGCCTTCCAGGGGATAGGAGGCTTTTTCGAGGGTGTCCCGGCGGGCTACTTCTGCTGTTCCTCTGGCCAGATCTCTGGGGCCGATGGCTATTCTCACCGGTACGCCCTTCATTTCATACTCGGCGAATTTCCAGCCGGGCTTATGTGTATCCCCGTCATCGTATTTAGTGGATATCCCCAGATTTTTTAACTCATCGGTAAGTTTTTCGGCTACGTTGGTGATTTGTTTAAACTCTTCCTGTTTTCGATAGATAGGTATAATAATGACCTGCAGGGGTGCCAGTCGTGGAGGTAGTATCAGGCCGTTATCATCTGAGTGGGCCATAATCAGGGCTCCAATCAACCGGGTAGAAATTCCCCAGGAGGTGGCCCAGACATATTCCAGCTTCCCTGATTTGTCCAGGAACTTAACATCAAAAGCTTTGGCAAAGTTCTGGCCAAGGAAATGAGAAGTTCCTGTCTGGAGTGCTTTCCCATCCTGCATCAACGCTTCGATGGCATATGTCTCCAAAGCGCCGGCAAATCGCTCGTTTTCCGACTTGACTCCTCTTAACACAGGGATAGCCATGAAGTTTTTTGCAAAATCAGCATAAAGATGAATAATCTTCAAAGTTTCTTCCATCGCTTCTTCCCGGGTGGCATGCGCTGTATGTCCCTCCTGCCAAAGAAATTCGGAGGTCCTTAAGAACAGCCGGGTTCTCATTTCCCAGCGTACTACATTGGCCCATTGATTAAGCAGCAGGGGAAGATCACGGTAAGAATGGATCCATCCTTTATAGGTGTTCCAGATGATGGTCTCGGAAGTAGGCCGGACAATGAGTTCTTCTTCTAACCGGGCATCTTCATCAACAATAATGCCTTTTCCCCCCGGATCATTCTTTAAACGATAATGCGTAACCACGGCACATTCTTTGGCAAAACCTTCGACATGTGAAGCCTCTTTGCTGAAAAAGGATTTGGGAATGAAAAGAGGAAAGTATGCATTGGAATGTCCCGTCTCCTTAAACATTTTATCCAGTTGTGCCTGGATCTTTTCCCAGATTGCATATCCGTAAGGTTTGATGACCATGCATCCGCGAACAACAGAATTTTCTGCCAGGTCAGCCTTGGTAACCAGGTTGTTATACCATTGTGAGTAGTCTTCTGAACGGGGAGTTATTTCTTTTGCCATAATTTTTGGTATGGTATTTGAGTTTAATTGTTTGAGAAATGTAAAGAAAAAATTATTAGCGACAAATATAAACAATAGGAGGTAGTCATGAAAACAAAAGTTTTATATCCGGCCATAATGATTCTGATATCATTAATGATGTTCTCCTCAGCAGATGCAAAAACTTCCGGAAAAGCAGGATTCCACGATCTTTATCCCGGAAACTGGCACCAAAAAACCGTCATCAGAGTAAAGAGCAGATATCCTTTTCATATACCAGCAGTT
>CAYLJE010000078.1:2461-3814 GCA_964383915.1 uncultured Rikenellaceae bacterium | reverse complement strand
CCATCGTTCTACAAACGTGCAGTATGAGGTGAGAAACAATGCCCGCAGTACCCGCAGTAATAATGGTCCCGCTTTCCATGAGAATAATCGTCCCAAGGTTCAGAATCAGTCGCGGACAGCCGTACATTACGGAAACAACGGAAGACGGAGAGTCGAAAATACCGGGTCGCGCAGGAATGTCACTGACATTACACATTCCAATAGTAATAAAAACAGCAGCCATGCCTCTTTATCTCCCTATACCCGGAGGAGAAGGGCAACCGCAACAGATGTTTACAGAAGTAATCCGGCAGGAAACAGAGCAGGTAGCGTATCTTCAACCTCAACGGTAAACAGGCGTGTGAGAACAACAAGTCGCTCACGAATAACAACTTCACGTGTTTCGTCAGCGCGAAGAAGACCCATCACCAAGATGTCCCGAAATTCAGGGAACAGACGTTCCTCCATAGCAAGGCCGGCTAATCATAAAAAACCGGTTGCCAGAAGATCTTCATCCCGTTCTGTTACTTCCCGAAAAGGCAGGGTATCCGGAAATACAAGATCAAATACAAAGAAAAGCAGTGGCCGTTCGCGGAGGCGTTAAACCAGAATATTATAGAAGTAAAAGCCGGGGATTTCCTGGCTTTTACTTCTATAATACGCTGGAATTAATTCTTCTTCAGGAAAAATGATGCGGAATAATTATTGGTGATATTTGTTGCTTTCAAGAAAGTTTTTATACATTTGTTCATAAAGTTTCAATGTATTTTTTAGATAGATTGAAAAAGGCTTTGGTATGATATTTGTTTCATTCTAATTGAAGAAATAAATTAACCGGGAGGAAAAAATAATGAAAGCAAGAATCTTAATAATACCTGTTATGTTGGGGGCAATCATCCTGGGTGGTTGTGCATCCGGAGGTTATATCGCGGATGATGTTTATTATAATCCGGATCAAAACCAGGCCGGGGTTCAGGCTCAGGACCAGCAACAAGCGGTGGCCCGGCAACCTGCCGAGGCTTCCGGAGAAGAAGCTTTTTCTGCCATTGATGATCAATACCGGAAAAATACTTACAATGAAGATACACTGCAATTGAGTCCGGAAGAAGCAGAAGCAAACCAGGGCGGAAATGTGATCATCAATAACTATAACGATTCTTATGCTGCACGGATCAATCGTTTCTACAACCCATCCCTGGGTTTTGATTATTACGATCCATTGTGGTATGGGTCGGCTTATAACCCATGGTATGGACCGGGGCTTGGCTTTTCCTTAGGTTTGGGGATGTCATTTTACCCCGGAGGATATTATCCCATGATGAGTCCCTTCAGTAGCTTGTACTATGGTGGATACGGTGGTTATGGATACGGTGG
>CAYLJE010000078.1:0-2361 GCA_964383915.1 uncultured Rikenellaceae bacterium | reverse complement strand
GGATACGGTGGCTATGGATACGGTGGAGGATATTATCCGTATTACAGGGATTATGAATTAAATTCCAATATGAAATACGGACACCGGAGTTCTATTGCTTCTAACCGGATGTACAGCTCGGGAACGTCAGCCACTCCACAGGTGAAAAGCAGTATAATTCCGTCTGATTCGCGAAGAATCAATGGTACGGGGACGCGTGCTTCGGGTATTACCCAAAGTTCCAATCAGCCCAGACGTACCGCTGCAGGAAATGTAAGCAGGAATACAGGAGCCGGAACGGTCACCAAAGCAGCAGCAACCTCTCCTGTTTACCGGCCACGAAGAGTTACACAAACGGGTCTCAGAACCACGCGCTTGCCTGAAAGTACGACGATAAGGTCAGAAAAAAGGACCACTATTTCGACCAATACGCATAGGAATATCTCCGTACCACGAAGCAACAGAAGGGTCTATGTGCCAAGATATTCAAACAATAGAACCACCGGGACGATGGTAAGACCTTCTTATAATCCTTCCCATCGTGTTGGGTCTTCAAGGTCGAGGTCAGTAACTTCTTCTCCTATACGTAAAAGTTATTCACCTCCCGTGAGACGCAGCAGCTCTTCATATAGTACCCCGAGAAGGAGTTATTCCGCCCCCAGGTCATATACTACGCCTTCCTCTACACGAGTGTCTGCACCAAGAAGCAGCTCCAGCAGCTCACGGTCGTCGGGCAGCGGAAGAAGACGTTGACCCTTGTGTTTTTATATCTCTTACCTGAGAATCTTTTAAATCGTCAAACAAGTCTTGTGTTGATGTTAAGTGTTATCTTTTTGCCTGTATGTAAAATGTGATCTATTATTGATAACAGTAAAAAAAGCAGAAAATGAAAAAACTAAATATTATCCCTGTTTTGGTGGTCTTTTGTATCTTTTCTATGCATGCTATGGCACAGAATGAGGAAGATGCACTTCGTTATTCACAACTTTTCGATGCCGGGGCTACCGCCCGTTCTATGAGTATGGGAGGAGCTTTTGGCGCACTGGGTGCCGACCTGTCGGCCGTAAATATTAATCCGGCTGGCCTGGCAGTTTACCGTAGAAGTGTCTTCGTATTTACCCCAACCTATTTGTATGATAAAACAAGTAGTAATTTTTTGTCAAGTTCTGATTATGACACGGATACTCATCTTTCTTTGGGAAATATGGGATTTAACTATTCTTATAATACCGGCAACGACCAGGGTTGGGTAAACATGAACTTTGGTATTTCTTTTCAAAAAAAGACGGATTTCTCCCGGAATCTGAGTATATCAGCTGCGAATGATCATAACTCTATGCTGGATTATTTTGCCGACCGGGCGGATGGGAAAAATCCCGATGCTTTTGATGCATATAATGAAGCCCTGGCATACAATACGTATCTGATTGATACGGTTGCCGGAGATCCGACAGCGTATGAAACCATATTTTCAAACTATGGGGATTTTTCTAATTCTACGTATGGGCAACTGCAGAGACGGACGTTGATGATCTCAGGCTCGAACAATGAAACCAATTTTACTTTTGCCGCAAATTATAGCTATAAGTTTTACATCGGCGGAGCTTTTATTATCCGCTCCCTGAATTATCATCGAACGATGAAACACTCTGAAGATGATGCCGATAATTCTATTTATGATTTTCATTATTTTGATTTTCGGTCTTATCTGGATACGCGGGGCAAAGCTTATGGCTTTAGCCTGGGTGCTATCTACAAACCTGTCCGGATGATCCGGCTGGGAGCATCGGTTCATTTCCCTACCATATATAAATTACATGATGATTATTCTTCAAATATAGAAGCTGGTTTTGATACGCCTGATAGCAACGGGAATACAGTTTATAATGATAAATCTCCTGACGGATATTACGATTACCGGTTAACTACACCTATGAGGGTTACCGGAAGTCTGGGCTTGCAGATACTGGACAAGGGACTGATCAGCCTGGATTATGAGTATGTTGATTATCCCGGCATGAAATTACGCAGCACGGATGGTAGCTATGATTTCTATGATGAGAATACTAACATTCATAGTGCATATAAAGGCATTGGTAACATCAGGGCAGGGGCAGAGGTCAGGTTGGGAGCTATTGAACTCAGAGGTGGCATAGCATACTATGGTAGTCCTTACCGGTCCACCGAATTAAACAAAAATGCGTCCACCATGGCTTATTCAACAGGATTTGGTTTGAAGGACAGGAGTTATTCTTTTGATGTGGGATACCAATACCTCACCCACAATGAAAATTATGTGTTGTATCCGAATAATCAGGGAGATTATGCTGAAAATGAGACCGGCAGACACCGGATATCCGCTACGTTAACTTTTAGTTTTTA
>CAYLJE010000077.1:0-11969 GCA_964383915.1 uncultured Rikenellaceae bacterium | reverse complement strand
TGCCCGGACAAGGTCAACCGGCTGAGAAACTGGTCTGGCATGATGTGCCATCCGGTATTACAGTCATTAAAAATACGCCCGGCATCCTGCAATTGCAGATTCATTTTTCCGGCATCCGGGTAATAGAAGTCCCTGGTCAGGGAGGGAAATATATTCGTATTTTACATCCTGATCTCACCCCTTCTTATCATACGGGTTCTCCTGATCTCCCTGTGTTGAGGAAGCTCATAGAGATACCCGGAGGTGGAAAAGCTGTTGTAGAAAAACTTACTTATCATACTTATCATCTCTCGCTGGAGAAAAAATTTCCAGGTACCAGTATCTGTCCCTCACAGCCTTCGGTACGGAAGGGGGAAAAGACAATACCTCCGCCTTTTGCATTGAATAAAATGATGTATGCAAAAGATACATATATCTGTGACAGTCTGGTTGAGCTTAGGAAAGCCGGTATCCTGCGCGGGCGGGAATTAATGTATCTTACATTGTCTCCCTTTCATTATAATCCGGTAAAAAACAGCCTGGAGATTATCGATGATATTAACCTGACGATTAGATTTACGTGTCCGGATCAGGCAGAAAATACTTATAAAAGTAAAAGTCTGGCCAGTCCTGTATTTCACGAGACTTTTAATAAGATATTGAATGCTACCCCGGAGGAAACAAAAGAAGTAGTATCCGGTCCTGTGAAATATGTAATCCTCACTGATTCCATGTTTCGCTATGCTATCCGTGATTTTGTGCGCTGGAAAACACAAAAAGGATACCGGGTGATCGTCGTTTACAAAGGAGCTCCGGGGGTTGGGACAACGGCTGAAAGCATGAAAGCTTATCTAAGAAGTTTATATGATGCGGCTACGCCTGATGATCCTGCTTTTACTTTCCTGTTGATCATAGGAGATACCGATCAGATTCCCCCTTCGGCTGTAACCAACCAGGTAACTGATTTATATTATGCCACTTATGACGGGGATACCGATTATATTCCGGATGTTTACTATGGACGTTTTTCAGCCCGTGATTCGGTTGAGTTGATGCCCCAACTGAATAAGACGATAGAATATGAAAAATACCGGTTTCCCGATCCCTCTTTTCTGGATGATGCGGTAATGGTTGCAGGCGTTGACGGCACGTATGCTTCTGTCCAGGGAAACGGACAGATCAACTATGCTACAGCGCAATATGTGAATGCCGGTCATGGATATAATGCCCACGTTTATTTATATCCTGCTTCCGGATCCAGTGATGCCCGGGTTATTCAGGATATCAGCCACGGGGCCTCCCTGGTGAATTATACAGGTCACGGTCGTTCTGACCGATGGGAAGATCCGACTTTTACTATCTCGGATATTGCAAACCTGGAGAATGATCATAAATATCCTTTGATTATCACCAACGGATGTTCTTCGGCTGCATTTGGTACCCCCGAATGCTTTGGAGAAGCTTTGTTACGTGCTCCTCACAAAGGAGCCCTGGGATATATCGGGTGTACAAATGATTCATACTGGGACGAAGATTATTTCTGGGCGGTGGGTGTCGGTCCGATCGTAGCACATCCGTCTTATAAAGAGACATCCCTGGCGATGTATGACCGCTTGTTTCATGACCATGGAGAACCCGGAGAGGACTGGTATGTCGCTCAGGATCAGATGATCTATGCCGGTAACCTGGCTGTGATGGCTGGCAGTCCGGCCAAGGCCAAAGAATACTGGGAGATTTACAACCTATTGGGAGATCCTTCTCTGATGATCTATCTTTCACAACCGGATACCCTGATACTGAATGTGCCTGAGACCATTCCGCTGGGTCTGGATAACCTGAGTGTTGTTACAGAACCGGGAACATACATTGGTCTTACACGGCATGATTCTTTGCTGGATGCGTCCCTGGCTGACCAAAACGGCATTGCTATGTTGCATTTTCCGGCATTGCAGGATACAGGATACCTGTATATAACCGGCACCAAACAAAACAGAAGACCTTTTATGGACTCTGTCCGGATTGTTTCCAATCAGGGTCCCTACGTGCAGCTTGAGAAAACCATCCTCAATGATTCGCTATCCAATGCCAATGGCCTGGCAGAAAATGGAGAGGATATGTTTCTGGACGTACGCTTGAAAAACATCGGAAAGAGTGATGCCCTCAATACATCGGGAATTTTGTCCACTTTTACGCCATGGGTGAAGGTAACTGACAGCCTTCTTGAACCGATAACAATCATTGCAGGGACAGATACATTCATCTCGCATGCTTTCAGGATCAGAATCAGAGACAGTATTCCCGATCAGTTTCTGGCGACCTTTCGCATCCGTTTAAGCGACAACCAGGGACAACAGTGGGATGTCTATTTTACAATAATATTGAATGCTCCCGTTTTGAAAATCGGAAAACTGACGATTGACGATAAGAATAAAGGAAATGGGAACTTACGCCTGGAACCCGGCGAACCGGTTAATTTTTCCCTGGAGATGATCAATGAGGGGCATGCTCCTGCAGTGAACAGCTATGCCCTTTTTAAACTTACCGACTCGCTGGTCTCAGAATATCAGAATTCTGTTTACGCTGGAAAAATAGAAGCATTGAATACGATCCCTGTTTCTATTCCGGCAGTTATTGATTCGACTGCTCCTTATGGGGCTGTTTTAACAATCTATACTGAAATTCATGCCGGTCTTTATGTGGATAGAGATACATTTACACTTCCGGTGGGTCTGTCTTACGAAGATTTTGAAACGGGGAATTTTTCGGGATTCCCTTGGAACAACGATACCATTCATCCTTGGCAAGTCAGCAATACAAGTACCTGGCATGGTTATTTTTCTGCCGTTTCCGGGGAGATAAGTGATGATCAGTCTTCTTCTCTTTCGATCAATGTAGATGCATTCCAGGATGACTCTGTTTCGTTTTATAGCATGGTATCCTCTGAAGAGGATTGGGATTTTCTGCATTTTTATATAGATGGAGAAGAAATTGGAAAATGGTCGGGAGAACTTCCCTGGGCTTATCATAGTTTTCCCGTAGATTCAGGAGGGCACACTTTTGTCTGGAAATATACCAAAGACAGTAATACAAGTATGGGACAGGATTGTGCGTGGGTAGATTATATTGTCTTCCCGAGACATAGTTTTACAAAATTCAATACAGGGGTTGCTGCGATCATTTCACCCAAGTCAGGAACAAATCTTGGAGATGCAGAACTACTGACCATTGCAGTTAAGAATTTCGGAACAGCAGATATCTTCCGTATCCCCGTATTTTACCAGATTGATAACCAGCCCGTGATCAGGGATACGATCCTTAGAAATCTAAACCCGGGAGATACTTTGCATTTTACTTTTAACAAGCCATTAAATCTATCGGTGGTTAAAACTTATACGCTGTTTGTATCTACCAATCTCAGAGAGGACAATGTCCCTGTCAATGACGGGCTTGTATTTACAGTAACCCATGAAGGGACAATCGACCTTGTACTTGACAGCCTTGTTTCTCCCATGGCTGATTCTGTGTTCGCCTTTAATGAAAAGATTGGAGTGCGTATGATTAATGGCAGTTCCGGAGGTATTGAGTCCATGCCCCTGCATTATAAAATAAATGACTCCCCTGTGGTATCTGAAATTTTCGATACCATTATGGAGGCAGGAGATACTGCCATCTATTATTTTAAAACAAGAGCCAACCTGGCAGATACGGGGGACTATATTATTACAGTCTATTCAACGGTTTCCGGGGATGCCGTGACCTCCAATGATACCCTTGTGATATCTCTGTATAATAAAATATTGCACGTCGGCAGTTTTCGGTACTTTAGCCATGTTCTAATATATCCCAATCCCGCAGGAGATTATCTGTATATCCGTTTTACCGGCAAAAATGTCCTTTCTTTTGATGTGGCTGTAACGGATATGACCGGACGAATTTTGTTCAAAAGAAAAGAATGCCGGGAGCCTGGCGAAAATACTTTATCTATTTCCATTGGTGAATTTTCTCCGGGAACCTATTTGTTGATTCTGTCTAATCAGAAAGAGAAACTCGGTATTCCTTTTATAAAGAAATAAGAATTAGGTGACAAAAGCCCTGTCCGCCCGTGCCGGCACGGACGGGGATGACGCAGTAGGGGAGGAACAGTCGTTGGGCCGGATGAACAATATCAACCGTTCGGACGGGCCTGCCCGAATGAATTCGTTCAGGCGGGCGGACGGGTTGCCTCGGGGATAGTTCGTTTTAAGTAATTTCTTTATTAACTTTACGGTTGAAACCAATCTAATAGGATAAATGGAAACAATAGTGCCCACACGGAAAGAAGCCTGGGAATTATTTAAAAAATACAATCAATCGGAGAGCCTGACCAAACATGCCCTGGCCGTGGAGGGAGTGATGCGTTATATGGCCCGTAAATATGGTGAAGATGAGGAGAAATGGGGGATTGTCGGACTGGTACACGACCTGGACTATGAAAAATATCCGGAACAACATTGTAAAAAAACGGAGGAAATCCTGCACAATGCACATTGGCCCGAAGAATATATCCGGGCGGTTGTAAGTCACGGCTGGGGGATCGTTACCGATGTGAAACCGGAGAGTCTGATGGAAAAAGTTTTATATGCCGTTGACGAACTAACAGGGTTGGTAGTGACCAGTGCCCTTGTGAGACCTTCCCGGAGTGTGTTGGATATGAAAGCCAGATCGGTGAAAAAAAAATGGAAAGACAAACGGTTCGCAGCCGGAGTAAACCGTTCAGTTATTGAGCAGGGTGCCGGGATGCTGGGGATGGATATGACTGAGCTCATCACGGATACTATTATGGGTATGCGGGAGGTAGCCGAAGAAATCGGATTAAAAGGAAATCCTGTAGATACGGATGTTTGATAATTGCAGGCTCATGGAGGCAGAAGCACATTTCCGGTTTTATGCCGAATTGAATGACTTGCTTCCCGGCAGGAAGAAACGACAACAGGTTCACTTATACCCTGTCAGAGGAAAAACAACGGTCAAGGATGCCATTGAGTCTTTTGATGTCCCGCATACGCAGGTGGACCTGATCATGGTGCATCATACGTCTGTTACTTTTGATTATATCGTAAAGCCGGGAGACTATATTTCGGTTTATCCGGTGTTTGAGAGTTTGGATATATCTCCGGTAAACCACCTGCGCCCCATACCTTTGCGCCGTCCGGCATTTATACTGGATGTTCATCTGGGAAAACTGGCACGACTGATGCGAATGGCAGGGCTGGATGCCTGTTACCGTAACGATTATGATGATATGGAAATCATCCTAAGCGCACAAGATACAAAACGCATAATCCTGACCCGGGACAAAGGGTTATTGAAACATAAAATTGTAACCCACGGTTACTGGGTTCATGAAACCGATCCTGAACGGCAATTTGTTGAGGTGATCAGACGTTTTGATCTGACTAATGAAACAAATACTTTTTCCCGCTGTATTCACTGTAATGCGGTACTCGAACCGATAGAAAAAGATAAAATTGAAAATAAACTACAGGCCGGAACCAAAAAATATTTTACACAATTTATGCAATGTCCGGTCTGTAAACGGATCTATTGGAAGGGAAGCCATTATGAACACATGAAAAAACGACTGGGAGAATTGATTAAACGCGCGGAAAAAGAAGGAAGAGGATGAAAAGATATGTCGTAGGAGATATACATGGGAAATATAAGGCGTTACAACAATGCCTGGACAGGTCGGGTTTTGATGTTGAAAAAGACCTTCTTATCTGTTTGGGAGATGTATGTGACCGCGGGCCGGAAGTGAGGGAAAGTATCGAATGTTTATTACAGTTACAACATCTAATCTATATCATAGGAAATCATGACCTGTGGGCTCTTCAGTGGATGACAACTGGAGAAAAACCTGCCTTGTGGACGACACAGGGGGGGCATGCAACAATCCGGAGTTACGGGGACAAACCTGTCCCGGGAAGTCATATTCATTTGTTAAAAACAGCACTGCCTTATTATATTTTGAATAATAGACTATTTGTGCATGGAGGCTTTGACCTGTCCCGGCCGCTGGAAGAACAAACACCCGAAGCACTGGCTTGGAACCGTTCACTGGTTGAATATGCACTGGAAACAATTGATAGGGAAGACCCGGTAAAACTTACCCGTTTTGATGAGGTGTTTGTCGGTCATACTCCTACCCTTAATTATGATTTTGATGTTCCTTTGCACAGCCATGAAGTGTGGATGCTGGATACCGGCGCTGGCTGGTGGGGACGCCTGAGTATCATGGATATTGCCTCAAAACAGTTCTGGCAAAGTGACTCCGTGGATGTTTTGTATCCTGCCCTATAAACACAAATTTCCGTTCAGGGATTTTACAAAAGGGGACTGCATCTTAAAAGCCCTGATAGGGATGTATTTATTTGTTCTCTATATTCGTTATCTTTGGATAAATAAAAAAACTGAATGATAAAGAAGATATTTGGATTTTATCTGTTACTGGCGGCTGCAGGATTATTTATTACGTCTTGTGATAAAGACATTACTTTTCAGGAAAATAATCCGCTGATCAGTGCACACGATCTGACGATAAGTCATCATATGGGAGAAAACTGTATGAAATGTCATTATTATAGCGGAACCCGCGGGTGGTTTACAGTTGCAGGAACTGTTTATGATAGTTCCAAAGTAAATACAAATCCCAACGGCTATATTTATCTCTATACTGCTCCTGACAGCACCGGTTCCATGGAAGGAGCCATACAGGTAGATGGGCATGGAAATTTTTATACCACCAATGCGGTTTTTTTCCCTGCCGGAGGGTTATATCCGGAAGTTCTGGGAAAAAGTGGTGCCAGACGCAGGATGAGCACCCCTGTTGCCGATGGGCAATGCAATAAATGTCACGGGGATACGGAAGACCCCATCTGGATTCAATAAAGGGCTTTTTACACAAAATCTCCGGCTGTTCCACCACCCAAAACTACGTAGGAGACTCGTAGTTTTGGGTTTGGGTTTCGAAAGATCAGACCTCCTGATCTCTCGCAGGCTACAATGTCGCAGTTTTGAACCCTAACTTTTCTTTTTTTACGTAATAGGTATTTTGACTTTTTCGAGAAGCTTTTGTGTTTTGGATGTAATTTCAGCTAAATACCACTTACCATTCATTTTTACTTTACGGATTTCTTTTAAGAAAAGGATAAAGTCCATGGGGGAGTATTTTTTGGTCAGCTCATATTTGACAAGCAGTTGATAGATCTTGTAATACCAATGTAAGGTGATGTAGTTTATAAACATCCAGGTTTCAAGAGCTTGCTCGTTTTGCATATAGCTGCTGTCGGCCTCCGTTATATTTTTGAGGACGTCTATCATTTTCTCTATTTGGTTCCTGCTTTTGTAATTCACATAAACAGTTCCCGGATCTTTGCCTGTATTATGTAGCATGGCAATAGTGCCAAAAGTATGCTGTTTTTTATAAAAACCATTCATATCGTACTTGTCCGATATTGTCTCTATCCTGTTTAAATAATCCTTGCTTTCTTCCAGTTTGAGCTCTTCATCCAAATATACATTTACCGCTAAATCTTCCCTGACATAAGAATAATACCAAATGATGCGTCCCTGGAATTTAAAAAACCCGTCAAAACCCTTTTTATTGCCTTGTTCTATCTTTTGGTAATCTATGAACGTGTTGTTTCTTTTGAGGGGACTGATAAATTTTAATCGTTCCTTAAGCAACTCTTCAATGTTTTTCTTTGAAGAAAACCCTTTGTCGGTAATGACAACGACATCCTTTATTTTTAATTCTTCAAGGCATAATTTAAATGCTTTGACATCTTTGATGTTGCCGGGCAAAAACCTGTAATATAATGGCAGTTTTAATTCAACAGAGAAGGCAAACATTAAATTGGACACTGAATCAAAAGTCCCTTTCTTTGTTTTTGAATATTTTGTTATTTCCATCTTTTTTGAATTGCTGAACAAATCTGTTCCATCAAATAGGATGTTGTTTTGCCCCTTGCTGAATTCTTTGAAAAAGGAAATTATCTGTTCGCGCTGAACGCCAAATTCCCTTAAAAATACGGTAAGTTGCCCTGGCGATATTTTAAGCCCCCTGTATTGAACCGACATGAAACTATGATAATAATGAAATTCCATGTTTTTCACGGGGCTATGATACACCATACGACCATAAGCCAAAACCAGGATTTGTTTCCAATGTTCCGGGAAATGTTTTTCCAATAAAATCTTATACTGCCCTAAATGACTATTTATAAAAGACGTGACGCCGTACTCCTTAATTGTAAGTTTTGATACAGCTAAAATTTGTTTACGCAATTTTGCCTTGTCCGATTCAATAAACCCATCTTCCCTGGTAATTTTTCCAAGAAGTTTTCCGGTAATCTTTTTGGACCTTTTCTTTTCCGGGTCCCATTTGCTCGTTACTTCGTAAAGATAATACCTGCCGTGCAAGAATCTAAGTTCTGTACCTTTCCTTTTGTGCTTTGTTGCCCATTCCGGATGTTTTCCCATGATTTTAGTCGTTAAATTGAACAATTACGTATATACGTAATTGCAAATTAACACAAAAATTCTAACACATCCAAGTATTAACGCGGCTTTTTTAGAAAAATATTACGTATTTTTTGAAAAGTCAGGGCTTAACTCCTGAAATAGCAAACGAAATTATGGAATCAAAACAGGAGATCGAAAATGGATTATTCATTGAAAATGATCTTCTTAAGAAAGAAATTGAAGGATGGCTAAACGAAAAATAATTTGGTCACACAGAGCAAAGATTAGTAGATATAAGATTCTGAAATTTTATATCGAAAGAAATAAAAGTAACTTATATTCAAGAAAGCTAAATAAACGAATAAAAGAAGAGCTTCGATTACTTCAAAAATTTCCAAAGCCTGGAATAAAAACAGATATTGAAGGCGTTCGAGGTCTGATCATTGATAGTTTCATCATATTTTATGAAATTGACAAAAACTTGATCATTGCCCATTATATTTGGGATTCGAGACAAGATCCTAAAAATCTTAGGATGAAATAATAAATGCAACTATTGCCAACAAGCGTTATAGTTGACGCCGCCGCTTCGTTTTTAAGAATAATTTCTATCATTGCCCAAAAAGTTGTAATTTCAAAATCAAAATAATGTTAGGCGGCACTAAACATACCGCTGACCGTTATGGCTTATAATAAATAGCGAAATATCTACCGAGAAATATAAAATAAAATTTGAAAAGTATTTACTAATTAGTTAACTTTGCAGAATGGAAAGAAAAATTACTTTTTATGGAAATTATTTTTCAAAATTCTATGCAAAACAAAATAAAAAGACACGGGATGAAATTGATTATGTAATTGACATTATTAAGTATATCTAAAGAGTTCCGGGACAGTTCTTAAAACATCTTGAAGGAACTGAAAGTTTATATGAAATAAGAATATCAACGACTTTAAAACAAATTAGGATATTTTGTTTTTTCGACAAAGGACAAGTAGTTGTATTAACAAACTGTTTTGTAAAAAAGACACAAAAAGGACTGGAACAAAAAAAAGCTACATTTCAAGAATTGAAAATGGGAAAAGTGATATCCAATTATCAACTTTTTATAAATTGATAGAATTAGGATTAGGTAAGTCTCTGAATATCAGTATCGGGTGACAAATTACAAGCCATAACACGTGGTATATTTAATTGCCGAAATAGTTGTAATATCAAAGGTTATAGCTTGCATTAAGTTAATCGTAACTTGAAAAATAACAGCCCGAAATCGGCAACTAACCATCCAGCTGACTGTTGTGTGGCATACAAGACGAGCTGCTAAACTATAAATTAACATGGATTTAGAAGACATACAAAAACATATCGACAAAGTAATGAATGAGCAAAACAATCGGTCGATACCTGAGTTTGAAGGATATTCACCTTTTGAAATGCATCATATTTTACATTTTACTTTCGAATCAAACAGCCCTATTAGCTTGCAAAAACTATCTAACATAGATTATGAGAAGATTCCAATACTTAATCAGATAAAATACTTTCTCAACCTGATTTTAGAAAACGGGGAAATTAAACTTACAGCGAAGGGATTTTTACCTACAAGAATTGTAAAAGATATTTATAATCAAGGATATTTGGAAGAATTTTTCTTTAAGTCAGGTATATCTCAACTTTATAAAGAGAGTGATTCAATGACCGTTAATTTGACTAGACTATTATCCGAATTGTCGGGACTTACAAAAAAGAGAAATGGAAAACTAAGCTTGACTAAGAAAGGAGAAAAAATAGTTTCAGATGATTACAAATTACTTGATTTGATTTTCAAGACAATAACAACGAAATTCAATTGGGCATATTATGACGGTTATGGAGATAATCAGATTGGTCAATTAGGATATGGATTCTCATTGATACTAATAAACAAATATGGAAGCACGAAACATCTTGACCAATTTTATGCGGATAAGTATTTCAAAGCATTTCCAGATTTGCAAGAACAGGAATCCCCAGCCAGATTTGTGACTCAAGAAAAACATTCTACAAAATGCTACTCTTTACGAACCTTTGATCGGTTTTTGGACTATTTTGGCTTGATAACAATTGAAATGTCTGATAAATCATGGAATGCAGATAAATATGTTACGAAAACAGAATTATTTGATAAATTAATAAAAGTACGACCACACAACACATAAGTATCATATTCGGCGGTAGCCGAATATGTATTTTCTGTTGAACTAAACCGGGTTCAAAGCTATACACCTTTATATTATTGCGGAATCGATTATTTCAGGTGGCCTTGTTTGCAAATTTTGCTTCTCATTTTGGCGGGGCATTTATATGTATAAGATTTTATGTAAAGTTCTGTAAGTTAATTAATTAATAGTTGCCAATAGCTAAAGTCTCTGGTGCCTGTTACCTCACAAAGTTTACTGTTTTTTAATGGTGTTCGGTGAGCCCTCATCCTTAGATGCATGGCACCTTTATACATGCCCTTTTGTTTTTGCACCTCTAAATTAAACCAACTTAAGGATGAGGGGTTCATAAAAAGGACATTTTTTATTTGGCAGATCACAACTGAACTTATAAAAAATCATAATATTCAGGCAATTTTATATCTACAACCGGACAAACCTATTCCCGGACTTTTCCTGAAGGTATCCTATCCAATCATACAGTAGTTTAATGGTTTGTTTGTTTTCATGCCGGGAGGAGCCCTTTTTCCTGAAACAAACCGGTTTGGGATGGTTTTATTCCCATTCTTTCAAAGACAATTTCCTGCCATGACTTTTTTGTTGTTGCGCGTGGAAGGGCTGTTCTATGCGTGTACCTGCTCAGGTAATTGATTACCTGTTTTGCCCCGCCAAATGGCTGCATTATTTAAAAAGGCCTTCGTCCCGGATCAACAGCAGAATGGCTGAGTGGGGGACAATAACAAATTTTTCCTTATTAAACTCGATCTCATAGGCACTGTTCTGAAGATAAATAGCTACATCTCCTTCCTTAGGTTGTAAAGGAACATATTTTACTTTGTCCTGTTGGTCTTTCCAGGGTTCATCTTCATCCACAATGGCCGGTATGGGATATCCGGGACCTACTTTCAGGACATAACCACTGTAAATCTTTTCTTTCTCCTGCACGCCGGGAGGTAAATATAAACCCGAACGCGTCATGGTCTCTTCTGATTTTGGTTTGATCAAAACCCTGTCGCCTACAACAATAAACTTATTGAGATCCTTTTCGTCTATATTCAGTTCCATAGAATTAATATTATTTACTGACAAATATACATCATGAAAACAATAATTCTGCCTGCGCAAATATATTACCTTTAAAAGAAATAATCGAAGCACATACTATTAAAAGGTAATGAGTTTAGTAACCATCTGAAATATAACTCCTCTGATTGCGGGTTTAATGTTACCCGTATTTATTTCTGACGGTAAGCCCGAGTTCTTTGTTGGTTCTTCTTTGCAGCTTTGGA
>CAYLJE010000076.1:10192-12078 GCA_964383915.1 uncultured Rikenellaceae bacterium | reverse complement strand
AACAAAATCAAAGCTTATTCCAAAGGACAAATAACGCTGGATGATACAGCCTTACCGGTAAGTCGGACCTACAAGCCTAAGCTTGATTTTAAGGTCTGAAATTCATTTTTGAAGTGTCTGGGCAAACATCTCACACTATTAACTACTCTCTTTCTTCAACTACTGATGAACAGATGAGCTATTCATCCGCAGCGGATGATTTCCGGCAAGAAAATCCTGCATTCCGACAAAAACCAAAAGGAAGCCCAAGCCTCCTTCCCTGTAAAAAAGCCAGACTATTTGATAATTGGCTATAATTACTTAACTTGCCCGTAGTTAACTATTTTATTTCAACCCAAAATATGTCCAAAATGAAAACACTCGCCTGGATTACCGGAATCATTGGTGGAATTCTAATGCTTTTTGGCCTGATTAATTTCCTCACAAACAGTGCTTTTCTGGGGGTTAATCATGCGATTAACTACTTTCATGTAGCCAACAGTTTTCTGCTGTTTACTATTTGCTTTTTACTATATCCCAAATCAGACAAAAAATAAGCAAGTATGTTCATCCCGGATTGCGCCATGGATAAAAGTATTTAATGGCAGAGTTCGGATCAACTATTACGCCTTATTTAATATCTCTCAGTAAATTCTATCAAAGCGCCGGATGGTTTTTTCTATCTTACCTTTTGAAGAAAAAATCCTTGAGAGAGAAGAAGTATTTATATTCTATTCATTTATCCTGATTATATCAACAACTGAGAAGTTTTATAATTTTTTTGGTTATTTTTATTATCCCTGGTTAAAAATAAATAGGAAGAAGCCCCTGCGTTTTTGTACCTTTGTGCCATCCTTAAAATCCGTTAGCAGGAAACCCAATGAAAACATCTCTTTTTGGAAAGACATGGGATGAAATACAAGATATTGTCTCGGCTGAAGGGTTGCCACGTTTTACGGCAGCCCAGATGGCCGACTGGTTGTACCGGAAGCATACCCGTTCTATAGACGATATGTCCAATCTTTCCAAAGCTGCCAGGGAAAAACTAAAGCAAAAATACACCATTGGCCTGCATGACCCGCTGAACGAACAGGTATCTTTGGACGGGACAAAAAAATATTTATTTAAGGCAGCTTCCGGCCGTTTTATTGAGACTGCCTATATTCCAGATAAGAAAAGACATACGCTGTGCATCAGCACGCAGGTGGGGTGCAAGATGGGCTGTTTGTTCTGTATGACCGGGAAACAGGGTTTTCATGGCAACCTGGATGTCGGAGATATCCTGAATCAGATGGTTTCCGTACCGGAAAGTGACCTACTGACCAACATTGTCTATATGGGCATGGGAGAACCACTGGACAACCCGGAGGCCGTCTTAAAAAGCCTGGATATCCTGACCTCACCCAAAGGCTTCGGATGGAGTCCCCGCCGGATCACCGTTTCGACCATTGGTATCCTGCCGGCGATGAAAGACTTCATGGAACATACCAACTGTCATCTGGCCATCAGCCTGCACTCACCTTTTGACCGGGAAAGAGAAGACCTGATGCCGATACAGAAAAAATATCCCATCCGGGAGGTCATTGATTTCGTAAAACAATATGACTGGACCGGCCAGCGCCGCATCTCTTTTGAATATATTGTATTCAAAAGCCTGAATGACACCCCTACCCATGTCAAAGAGCTGGCACGTTTGCTCAATGGCCTGAGAAGCAGGATCAACCTGATCCGGTACCATGAGATCCCCGGCACCCCGCTACACAGTCCTTCCTCTCACGATCTTGAAAAATTCCGGGATCTACTGACTGCCAAAGGAATCCTGACAACTATTCGCCGTTCCCGCGGCCAGGATATTGATGCAGCCTGCGGGCTGCTGTCCACCAAGAAACAAGATCCAAGTAAATAAG
>CAYLJE010000076.1:0-10092 GCA_964383915.1 uncultured Rikenellaceae bacterium | reverse complement strand
CCTTTAGCCTTTAGCCTTATTTATCCAATGGTCTGTAATTGACTCCCATTACTTTCAGATGTTTGAGGTTGGATTTTAACCGGATGAGGAAATCATCATAGTTTTTCTCCCCGGCGGGGGTCCAGTCCACCTCTGAGAGGGCACAGGCCCGGGGATATACCATATATTCAACATAATCAGGGGTGGCTATATACTCAGTCCAGACATTTCCCTGGGCTCCGAGTATATGTTTTTGCTGCGCTGGCGTTAGTTCCTCTGGTACCGGTTCATAAGAATACACTTTTTTCAGGGGGAGAAAGCCGCCGATGGCCAAAGGCTCTTTCTTAGGGTCTCCCTGGTAATGGTCGAAATAACAATAGGCTCCGGGAGTCATGATCACATCATGATTCATTTTGGCTGCAGCAATACCCCCTTTGATCCCCCGCCACGACATCACCGTAGCATTGGGGGCCAGTCCGCCTTCCAGGATTTCATCCCATCCAATGATATTACGTCCGTGGGCATTCAGGAACTTTTCTATCCTGGAAATAAAATAACTCTGCAGCTCATTTTCATTTTTCAATCCTTCTGCTTTTATCCGTGCCTGATCTTTGGGACATTTTTTCCACCGGTCTTTCGGCGTTTCATCTCCTCCTATATGAATATACTTACTGGGAAACAAATCCATCACTTCTGTTAATACATCTTCCAGAAATTTAAACGTACTATCATTCCCGGCACAATAGATATCTTTAAACACCCCCCAGTGAGTAGCCACCTCATAAGGCCCTCCGGTACATCCCAGATAGGGATAAGAAGCCAGTGCTGCCAGGGAATGTCCCGGCATTTCAATTTCCGGAATGACCGTGATGTAAAGTTTCTTCGCGTGAGCTACTACTTCTCTGATATCTTCCTGCGTATAATAACCCCCGTATCTTTTCCCGTCATATTTCTCGGGCTTTTGACCCCAGTGTCCGACAAGCGTTTCTTTCCGCCAGGCTCCTACTTTGGTCAGGCGCGGATATTTTTTGATTTCAATGCGCCAACCCTGATCCTCGGTCAGATGCCAATGGAAAGTGTTATATTTATATAAAGCCATCAGGTCGAGATACCTGATAATAAAATCTTTTGGGAAAAAATGACGTCCCACGTCCAGATGCAACCCCCGGTAAGGAAACCGGGGCTGGTCTTTTATTTTAGCACAAGGAACGGTAAAAGCCATATTCTCCACTTTCGTAACGCTCTCCACCTGGGGCGGCAGCAGTTGCCTCAATGTCTGTATGGCATAAAAGACCCCCCGGGGTTCTTTTGCTTTGATCTCAATCGTCTTTGGAGTAATGGTAAGCAGGTATCCCTCGGGATTCATATCCAGTGTCGTATCCACTACCATCACAAGATCATGTTTTGATACAGCGGGTCTGGCAGCAGGAGCTATTTCCATAGGAAAGCCGGCGGAGCGGGTCAGAAATCCGGCAAAAAACGCCCCTATATCTTTTAACTCCTTGTTCTCGGGGTAAAAGAGCACCTTTGTTTGAGGAGTAAAAACAAACTGTCCTTTTGCCGGAATCAGCGAAACAGGCTTGGGAATAATCGGATAAACATTTACATGATCTCCCTTATTCGAGCAACCCGTAAAAACAATGGATGCTGCAATAATCAGACTAAAATACAACTTTTTCATACGTTTGAGTGTTTTATCGTTTTAAATTCTTTTATGGCTGCTAAAGTTAAAACATTTATACCTTATTCCTTAAATAAAAAAGAATAATTTTTATCACCATTTCTAACGATTTCCATTGTCCGGGGGTTTTTACCAAATATTTTTTTATTTTTCATTCTGATATTCTGACTTTTACATTCCTCTAAAAAGAATCAAAAAGAAAAAATAATTCTTCTTGATTGTTTCATCCATACAATATAGTTTTGTAGAAAAATAATGATGCAACAAATAGGCAAATGGCTTGTTCTGGTTGGGATTATCTTTGTAATCACCGGGATAGTCCTTTGGTTATTGCCGGGAAAAACAGGCTGGTTCGGTCATCTGCCCGGGGATATCCGTATCAGAAAAGAACATTTCGCTTTCTATTTTCCAATTACTTCCATGCTGCTTCTCAGTGCCATCCTGAGTTTTATCCTTTGGCTGATACATAAAATTTCCCGGTAATTTTCCATTCTTCCAACATTCCATATCTTTAGTTTCAAAATGATTTATTACTTTACTCCCGTAAAAAATAGCGCCATGATCATCCGCCAGATCAAATTTATCGGGAGCAGCCCGTTTCTGGAAAACTGTCCTGAACCTGATTTTCCGGAATATGCTTTTACGGGCCGGTCAAATGTAGGAAAATCTTCCCTGATCAACATGCTGTGTCAGCGTAAGAATCTGGCACGCATTTCCTCGACACCCGGAAAGACCCAATTGATAAACCATTTTTTAATAAACAACGAATGGTATCTGGCAGATCTCCCCGGGTATGGATATGCCAGGGCCGGGAAGAAAATAGTACAACAATGGGGAAAGCTGGTACTTGATTACATACGGTACCGTAAGAATCTGATGAACTTGTTTTTACTAATTGATGCCCGGCATCCCGATCTGGTGAATGATAAAAAGTTCATGGATTACCTGGGAGAACATAAAATTCCTTTTATCATCGTCTTCACCAAGACAGACAAGTTATCTGCCATCCAACTGGAAAAAAATAAAAAACTATTCATAAAAAGTACTTTACAACGTTGGGAATCCTTACCTGCGATGTATCTTACTTCGGCTAAAACCACCCATGGCAGGGATGACATGCTGGCTTTTATTAAAGAGACAAGCCAATTGTTTAAAAATAGTTAAAAAATATTTATAATAAAATAACCTGAATATTGTAATTTTGCCACAAGTATTTGAAATATTCATTTAATACTTACATGATGTCCGGAAATACCCCTTTAAAATTTTTCTCAGGTCGAGCCAGCCGATATCTGGCAGAAAAAATCGCCGGGAATCTCGGCACAGAGCTTGGAAAAAGTTCTATGCAGTTTTTCAGCGACGGGGAATTCCAGCCATCTTTTGAAGAGTCTGTCAGGGGGTCCAGTGTATTCATCATCCAATCGACTTTTCCACCGGCAGAAAACCTCATGGAACTTCTGCTCATGATAGATGCAGCTAAAAGGGCCTCGGCATATCAGGTGGTTGCGGTTATTCCTTATTTCGGATATGCACGGCAGGACAGAAAAGACAAACCCAGGGTAAGCATCGGCGCCAAACTGGTTGCTGACCTGTTATCTACTGCCGGCGCCGACCGCATCATGACTATGGATTTGCATGCTGATCAGATTCAGGGATTTTTCAATGTCCCCGTAGATCATATTTTTGCATCTTCTCTCTTTGTACCCTATATAAAAAATCTTCATCTGGACAATCTTGTGGTCGCATCTCCCGATATGGGGGGGACAAAAAGAACAAATGCCTATTCCCGTTTTCTGAATGCCGAAATGGTTATCTGTTATAAACAAAGAAAAAAAGCAAATGTGATAGGAGAAATGACCGTCATCGGAGATGTCCGGGGAAAAAACGTGGTCATCCTGGATGACATGGTGGATACGGCAGGAACACTTACCAAAGCAGCCAATATAATGATGGAACAGGGAGCCCTGAGTATAAGGGCTTGCGCTACACATCCTATTCTTTCCGGAAATGCTTATGAAAATATTAATCACTCTGCTTTGACCGAACTCGCGGTGACAGACTCCATTCCTCTAAAAAATCAAAGTCCTAAAATTCATGTAATCTCCGTAGCTGACCTCCTGGCTGATATCATTCAAAAGGTTTATAACTATCAGTCGATCAGCACAGGTTTTTTACAATAAGTTTTTTATATATTTGCACCCTCAAATTTTATTAGTATAACCTCGTGTGATGGAGGGCCATTTTTTCCGGTGACCCTGAGTAGCACGGCAAAGCATTTTGATTATGGAAAAATTAGAGATTAAAACCAACAAAAGGAAAGAAACCGGGAAAAAAGCATCCCGGCAATTACGCAAAGAAGGACTCGTCCCCTGCGTGCTGTATGGGGGTAAGGAAAACATTCATTTCGCAGCCGAAGAAAAAGCTTTTAAAAAACTGGTTTATACTCCCAAAGCCTTTTTGGTTGATCTAATCATTGACGGAAAAGAGTACAAAGCTGTCATGCAGGAAATCAGTTTCCATCCGGTTACTGAAAGCATTCTTCATATTGATTTTATTGAAATCTTCGATGACAAGAAAGTAAATATTAACATTCCCATACACATTGTCGGAGATTCTATTGGTATTAAAAGCGGTGGGGAATTAAGTGTTAAACGCCGTACTTTACGTGTAAGGGCTTATTCCAAAGATTTACCCGACTCCCTGAAAGTGGATATCACCGACCTGAATATAGGCCAGTCGCTGAAAGTCAGAGACTTGCATTATGAAAACCTCACAATCCTTGATCCTTCCAGATTAATGGTTGCTGGCGTTATCTCATCCCGTCTTATACGTCTGGAAGAAGAAGAAATTGCTGCTGAAGAAGCTGTAGAAGAAGGGGCAGAAAGTTCTCAGGAAACAACTGAAAGCAAAGAAGAAGCTTCCGAATAACAGGAAAAAGGCAAACCTTTACTATTTTGAAGTACCTGATCACAGGCCTGGGAAACATAGGTGACGAATATCAGAACACCCGTCACAATATCGGGTTCCGGGTGGTGGATGCTTTGGCAGCATCGGCAGAAACAACATTCGAAGACCGGCGGTATGGTTTTGTGTCCAGGATAAAATATAAATCCCGCTGGCTGGTATTGCTCAAACCCTCAATGTTTGTGAACCTCAGTGGCAGAGCTGTTCATTACTGGCTGAAAAAGGAAAAAATTCCATACGATCACCTGCTGGTTGTTGCCGATGACATTGCGCTGCCCTTCGGGAAATTACGGCTTAAACCACGTGGCGGCGACGGCGGACATAACGGACTGGCTCATATCAGTACCATGCTTGGTACCCCGGACTACCCAAGATTGCGGTTTGGCATTGGTCATAACTTTTCTCCCGGAACCCAGGTTGACTATGTGCTGAGGGAATGGACCGAAGAAGAAAAAGCCGGGCTGCCCGGTCATATCCAAAGATCCCTGGAGGTTATACAGACATACGTTGCCATCGGCATAGAACGCACCATGAATCTATTCAATTAAGCAGACGCACGCCCTGAAACGGACGGTTTACTCCAAAATAAGATGAACAAAGAAGATAAAAACGAAGTGAGGATAGACAAATGGTTATGGGCCGTACGTATATATAAAACCCGAAGCCTGGCAGCTGAAGCCTGTCGCAAAGGAAAGGTTCTCATCAAAAGTAAGGAGGTGAAACCGGGGAAAAATGTTCAAATCAACGATGTCATCACTGTACATAAAGACAATATACATTATACTTTCCGGGTTAAAGAACTGATAGCAAAGCGAACATCTGCCAAACTGGTTAGCCAATATCTGAAAGACCTTACCCCCGCCGGAGAACTTGAAAGAAAAAAGATCATCCATAGAGAGAGCTTCATTTATCGTCCCCGGGGGACCGGAAGACCAACAAAAAAAGAAAGAAGGTTGCTTGACCGTCTCAATGACGAAGAAATCTAAAATACCATCTTATGATCGTTGCCAAAGAAAAAAAGGAAGAAAATATTGTTGAATATCTGCTTTATATGTTCCAGATAGAAAACTCACTGAGAGCTTTTGAATTTAACGAAACACGTATTAACAAAGAGATGGTATCTCATTATCAGCAACCGGAAGAAAAAATGAAAGAGATACGTGACTGGTACCACCACCTGATCCGTATGATGAAAGAAGAACACCTGGAAAAAAGGGGGCATCTGCAATTCCTTAAAAACACCATGAACGATTTGTATGCCTTGCACAAGCAACTGCTTCATACACCCGAAGAAAATAGTTATGCCGGGATATTTCACCATGCGGTCCCTGACCTGAATATTTTGCAGAAAAAAATCAACCATGCAGAATCCCATGACATAGAGATTGCACTGGAAGGCGTTTATGCTTATCTGCTCTTAAATATGCATAAGGATAAAATATCCAAAGAAACCAAAGAAGCCGTGCAGCGGATTACCCGGTGGCTTTTCCTTCTCGCCGGAAAATACAAAGAGATGGAACAAGGCGGAAGAGAATGGTAAACAAAAAAACTAAATAGAAGCCGAAAAAACATGTCTTCTGTAACTTTATACAATCTCTAAAAGTATAATGATCAATTTCTTCATTATTTTCAAGTAATATACAAACATTAACTACGTAGTTAATGTTTCCCAACAGCAAAAGATTAAATGTATCCGGGAACTTAAGTGCGTTTTTTTTGAATTTTATTCAAAAAATATTTTTATTTTGCAAATGAAAGTCAAACTTTTTTTTATCATGCAGGAATCATTAAAGGTATTGGATCATTTGCATTTACACTTCAGTCATAGTGGTTTATTTGTATTGAATCTGACACTGGCATTTATTATGTTTGGGGTTGCACTTGGAATTAAGCCTGTCCATTTCAAGCGGGTTATTCAGAATCCCAGGACGACCCTGGCGGGGGTTCTCTCCCAGTTTGTTGCCTTACCTGCCATCACTTTTCTCCTGGTGTGGATTTTCCACTCTTTCATCACGCCTACCATTGGGATAGGGATGATCCTGGTAGCATCCTGTCCCGGCGGAAATATATCCAATTTTATTTCTTCCCTGTCACGGGCAAATGTTGCTTTATCTGTAACGTTAACAGCCATCGCCACTTTACTGGCTATTATTATGACTCCGCTAAACTTTGCTTTCTGGGGAGGGATGTTTCTTGATCTGTATGCCCACAAAGCGGCTGCAGGAAATTTACTCCGTCCTTTACACATCAATACATGGCAGATGTTCCAGACTGTATTTATTCTCCTGGGTATTCCATTGACAGTAGGCATCCTGTTCAACCAAAAACTCCCCGGACTAACTGCCCGCATCATCAAACCTATGAAATACGTATCTGTCATTTTATTTCTGGCTATCGTGACTCTGGCTTTTAAAAACAATTTTGAATTTTTTCTAAAACACATCAAATACATTTTTTTGATTGTTTTGTTTCACAATGCAACTGCTTTTCTTACCGGATACGGATTTGCCAGTTTGTTTACGCGTTCGAAAAAAGACAGAAAAACCATATCCATTGAAACGGGAATACAGAACTCCGGCCTTGGGTTGGTACTTTTATTTAACCCGAAGATCTTCCCCCCCGACATGGCCATCGGGGGAATGGTATTCATTGTGGCCTGGTGGGGAATATGGCACATTATTGCAGGCTTGAGCCTGGCCGCTATATGGGGACGGGCACCCCGTCGTAAACGGATCAGAGCCGTTACCTATTGATAAATACCTTATTTCTTAAGAATATGGGGAAGGGAAATATTGAAAAATGGTCGTTAGGATATGAGTTGTTACGCGCCGTTATCAAGTTCTGGCACAATCATGTTTATTACAGGCACATCTATGTGCTTAATGCAGACAACATCCCGGAAGATGATCAGGTTATCTTTGCGCCAAACCACCAGAATGCCCTGATGGATGCCATGGCTGTGCAGGCCAGAATAAAAAAACAACCGGTTTTTCTGGCCCGTTCCGATATTTTCAAGAAGAGACCCATTGCCCGGATCCTGTATTTTCTTAAAATATTGCCTATTTACCGTATCCGTGATGGCTATTCGGCTTTGAAAAAAAATGAGGAAATATTTGACAAAACCATTGATATCCTGCAGAACAAAAGCGGCTTGGTGGTTTTACCCGAAGGGAACCATGCCGGTTTTAGAAAACTGAGAAACTTGAAAAAAGGTATTGCACGTTTGGCTTTTCAGTCAGCAGAAAAACAAAATTTTGCCCAAGATATCAAGATTGTTCCGGCAGGTATTGATTATTCTCATTATTCAAAATTCCGCCAGGATCTGACTGTCAGTTATGGAGAACCGGTGAGTCTGGCAAAATATTATGATCTCTATAAAGAACACCCCAGCAAGGCTATTGTAGAAGCTATACGTGAATTAAGTGAAGTCATGAAAAGGCAAATCATTCATATTCCTGATGATGAACATTATCAGATCTATGACCAATTGCGTCAGCTTTTTCTGGAACATTATGCTCCACAGTTGAATCTGGATCTCCGTTATCCGGCAAACCGTATCGAGGCCCAGCAAAAATTCATAACATTACTGGACGAATACCTCCATGCCGATGAAAAAAATACAGAAGAGATTCAGGAAAAGTTGCAGGAATATAACAACTCCCTCAGTAAACTACATATCAGAAACTGGGTATTGGATAAAACACTGATGCGGTTTCCGGGATTTTTATGGAGAGCTGTCGCTTTTTTACTTGGCCTTCCGGTTTTTGTTTATGGCTTTATCAACAATATTCTTCCCTATAAAATACCCATTGATCTGGCAAATAAAGTGGAAGATAAAGTCTTTGTCAGTTCTTTTAAGTTTATCCTTTCATTTCTTTTATTTCCATTATTCTATCTGTTACAGACAGGCATTGTTTTTTGGATTACGCATCACATCGGATACGCTTTATTCTATCTTATCAGTCTGCCTTTGACCGGGATATTTGCCTTTCAATATTTTATTTTATTTAAAAAATTCCGTGCGCGCTGGAAATATTCGGTACTGAGGCGGGAAAAAAATCCCGATGTGGTACGTCTTCAAAAACTGCATCAGTTTTTTGTAAAACTTACGAACCGGATTATCTCTGGTAAAGGGAAAAGCCGAAGCAAGAATTCCGGCTGAAACATGGTGAACATCAGGATAAAAGACCATTGAAAAAGAAATTCCTTTACCCCTTTACATAAATAAATCTTTAATTTAAATTCATTCTATTTTTATAATTCCTACTTTTGTATCCCGGTTGACAAATAAAAAAAGGAGTATTATGAACCGAGTATTAGTTCTTACCGGTGGCGGGGATTGTCCCGGATTGAATGCGGTCATTCGCGCCATTGTTAAGCGAGCCTCTAAAGAAAAAAACTGGGAAGTGATCGGAAGCATTGAAGCTTTTGACGGCATCCTTCGTGAGCCAACAGAGATTGTTGTATTAGATGAAAAAAAAGTGTCCGGGATCCATGTTCAGGGTGGCACTATTATCGGTACCACCAACAAAGGAGGTCCCTTTGCCTGGCCGGTAAAAAAACCGGATGGTACCTGGAAATATGTTGACCGCTCAGACGAAATGATTCGTAAGCTGGGATATTTGGGTGTGGATGCTGTCATTAATATCGGTGGAGACGGATCCCAGAAGATTTCGCAAGCTTTATACGAAAAAGGACTGAACATTATCGGGGTGCCCAAGACCATCGACAACGACCTGCTTGCCACAGACTTTACATTTGGTTTCCAGACGGCTGTCCAGATTGCTACCGAAGCCGTGGATAAACTGGTATCTACAGCACAGAGCCACAACAGGGTTTTAATCCTTGAGGTTATGGGACGCTTTGCCGGTTGGATCGCCCTGCATGCCGCGGTGGCCGGAGGAGCTGAAGTTTGTCTGATACCGGAGATCCCCTATGATATTAATAAAGTGGCACAGCGGCTGGATATGCGTTACAGCCGTGGCCGTGGTTTTGCTATTGTCGTAATTTCCGAAGGAGCCAAACCTATTGGAGGAACGATATCAGGAGAAAAAAGTGATGAGGTCGGCTATGAAAATATCCGCCTGATGGGCGCTGCCAGCAGATTGATACAGGAACTTAAAGACGCCGGTTTTGAAGCTGATATGCGGGAAACTGTTCTGGGACATTTACAACGTGGCGGCATCCCCAATGCTTATGATCGCATTCTCGCTACCGAATTTGGGGTGAAAGCTTTTGAGATGGTGCTGAATAAACAATACGGCCAGATGGTTGCCTATCGTCATCCGGATATTGTTTCAGTACCTTTGCTGGAAGTTATTGGCGGAACAAAGCTGGTCACCCCTGATTCAACCCTCGTCAAGACTGCCAGAGGCATCGGTATCTCATTCGGGGATTAATCATTTGTTCCTTCGGAATGTCATTTGCAAGCTTCGCTTGTGTCAAGTGCTCTCCGCCAGCCGGCGGAT
>CAYLJE010000075.1:0-12138 GCA_964383915.1 uncultured Rikenellaceae bacterium | reverse complement strand
TAACTTAAACTGGGACCTACAAAATATCCCTTGATAGAGGGAAAATACATAGCGGAGAAGGTACCTGAAAGCAAGGGGGTGAAAGGATAAGAAAGCCGGGTAAAAATATTGTAATCAGTAAAAGTTATATCCTTAACTGTCAACGGCATAAAATAAAAATCAGTAAAACTGAGGTCATTGTAGTTGACACTGGAGTATAAAAATTCTACCTGCAGGAAGAGAGCGTTTTTGAATGTATAATTTGTTCCAATGGAAAACATCATGTCTCCTTTTCCGAAAGCCGAGTCCCGGGGCTGGAACAGGGTGAGTTCTCCGCTGAAGCCGGCTCCTTTGATATTTCCCGCCCAACCCGTGCCTGCCACGTAGTCCTCATCATTCAGAAAGCCGCTGAAAAACTGAAGATCGTACATCCCGGGGTTTATCCGCAGAATCCCGGCCGCTGTTATCCGGTTTTGGTTATCCGCTTTTACACTGACCTCCAGGTTTGAAGATGAACCGGTATAGTATTGTAACCGGATGGCATCACATCCCGGTTTCTCCACATAGTCGAAATCAAAAAAAGAATAAGCGTTGAAAATATCATTTGGGTTCCAAACCATCGTTTTCCCCCAGTTTATACGCTGTCTTCCAATTTTGACATTCAATTTGTCAAAATTGAATGCAATCCAGGCACGGTCAATTTTCGAATTCAAAATATAGGAAGTCCCGCTGGTAATATCAAAAGAAAGGTCTGCCCATCCCCGGTCTTTGATAAAAAGGTCTTTGTATCCGGGAATTTGCATAGATTCGCCGTAGAAAAAACGGTTTCGGATTTCCAGATTGGTAGTGATGTCGTTGGCAGCAAACCACTTTAATTGCAAACGATTGTGAAAAAGGTTATCATTGGTCCAGTTATCATGTAAATGTTCGAACATGACACTTTGCATGTTTGAGACATAGCCCTGAAATAACAACTTGTCATCCTGTGTGTGTCCACGGAGGGGAAACACCAGGATAAACAGCAGGATCCAATGGATTCGTATGATTTTACCGTTTGTTATCCAGGGGTTCATTTTAGGATAGATTGCTTATTTTTTCGTTTCGTCCGATAATACTTTCCCATCTTCCATGGTGACAATACGATGTGCTTTTTTCACCACCCGGGCATCATGGGTTGAGAAAATAAAAGTAATCCCTTCTTCTTTGTTCAGTTTTTCCATAATGGACAACAGGTTTTCTGTGGATATGGAGTCCAGGTTAGCTGTGGGCTCATCGGCCAGGATAAATTTAGGTTTGGATGCCAGCGCCCGGGCAACAGCTACTCTTTGTTGCTGTCCGCCGGAAAGTTTGCCGGGCCGGCTGTTCATTCGATCTTCCAGCCCTACTGCCCTCAGCAGTTCGATGGCACGTTTTTCCCGTTTTTCCTTTGGCCATCTCTGCAAGTGCATAATGAATTCCACGTTTTCTTTGGCCGATAAAACCGGAAGCAGATTGTAGGCCTGAAAAACAAAACCAATATTGTAGAGACGAAAATCTATGATTTGTCTGGGCTTTAATGACCATATATCTATTCCATCAATGATAACCTGTCCCGAAGTGGGCCGGTCCAAGCCGCCAAGAAGATTCAGGAAGGTTGTTTTTCCCGATCCGGACGGTCCTACCACTGCGGAGAATTCGCCCTGGGCGAATGAGAGATCGATATGATTTACGGCGATTACTTCAATCTCACTGCTATCATAAATCTTTACCAGGTTTTTAATTACAATAATATTCATATGCTATAATTTATATGTTTCATACGTTTAAAATTTTATTTACCTCGTTCATGAGATCGTTTCACCAGGTTCATAATTATTTTTTCTTATTCCATTCGCAAGGCCTCGGCCGGATCATAACGCAGAGCCTTCCAGGCAGGATAGATGGCGGCAATGATGCCCGTTATAATTACCATAAGGGTAACTGTTATTACCATCTCAGGGTCGACGCTCGTATTAATCAATGAGCTGTACCCCAGTTGTTCCAGCCCTTTTCCAAAGATGGAAAGATTGATATAATGGTACTCAAAATATTTAGATATTAATGTTCCAAGAATGATACCTGTCAGACCGCCTGTTAGCGACAGCAGGACGGTTTCCAGAATAATCATAAAGAAAATACGTGTCCGGCTCATCCCGATGGCCAGCAACATACCGATTTCTCTCCTGCGTTCCAGAATAGCCATCAACATCGTGTTTATGATCCCAAATAACAGAGCCAAAAGAATGATGATGATAAAAATGTACATGTACATATTCATGGCCTGGGTTATATAGTTCATCTCCGGACTGATTTGACTCCAGGTAAGTACCTCCAGGTAGGGCACAATTTTTTTTATTTGTTGTTGTACGGGGATGGTAAACTTATTATCATCCACCCTGACTGCGATCTCGTGACATGCTCCCTCCGGAAGAGCTGTCAGTGTGACAAGATCGCTGTACCGTACGAAAATATTTGTCTCATCATATATTGAATTGGTGGTTTTAAATATTCCGGCAACCCGGAAAGCACCGGCGGTAATATTATTATCAATATTCTGTAAGGTAATGACAACCCTCGAACGAACCTTTACATTTAGCTTGTGAGCCAGTTTTTCACCGATGACTACCGGATTTCTTTTCACCCCTTCAAAATATTTCCCATCTACGATCTGTTCGGAAACATCCGTTACCCTTTTTTCATCTTTGGGATAAATACCCATGATCTTCACCCCTGTACCTGTTTCAGCCGAAGAGATCATTGATTGGACGACAATTCTTGGAGACACTCCTTCCACATGTGGTATTTTCCTGATGCTGTCTGTCAACGCATTGGCGAGGGGAATATATTGTTTTAGTTCTGATGTTTTTCGGAACAAAGTATCATGGATCTGAATATGAGAAATCTCAGTGTGTATAGCTGTTTCGATACGTTTATCCATCATGCCTTTCATGAAGGCTGTGGAAAACACGCCTGCCATAATACCCAGCGTGATGGCAATGATGACCACCTGGCTACGCGTTTTGTTTCTCCAGATATTTCGCCATGATACTGAGATTAACATGATATTGTTTTTTTAGTTTAATAATTTGTATGGGAAAACCAATGGGTCTGTTTTCTAAATCATAATTTATCATAATAATATTCTGAGTCGTTGTTTCATAATCAGTGTTCATTATTCGATATTCATCAGGCTCGCAAGGCCTTTGTTATATCCAGCCGGAGTGTCTTGATCACAGGGAAAAAGGCTATGAAGAGGATCAGAATAAAAACAGTAATAGCCTGGTTATAAAATACGGAAGACATCCATGAAAAATTAAACACCGGCTCGACGCCCATCTCGATAAACGAACGGGCTGCTTCTCCGGAGAACCGGATCGGATGTTTATAATAATAAGCAATAATGGGGAGGCTGGCTATAATCCCGGAAGCAACCCCCAGAACCCCAATATAAAGCGTCTCTAAAAAAAGAATGGTGGATAACAACGTTTTCTGCATGCCAATAGATATCATAACTCCCAGTTCACGACGCCGTTCTGTAAACATCATAATCACGGTACCAAAAATACCAAAAGCGATGATAAGGTATAGAATGGCTTTGAATACCTTTCCTGAGCTCCGGTCGCTGGCGATGATCTGTACCAGCTCAGGCTGCATTTCTTTCCAGTCCATCAAACGGTAAGGAGAATGTATCGTTTGTTGCAACGCCTTTTTGGCCTTGGGCATATCATAATGATTTTTGACCATCACTACAAGTGAGGTAATCATATGGGAGGCAGAGAAGAGATCCTGAGCCAATGATAAATTCATATAAATGAATTGCTGATTAAACTGCGGAAGAGGATACTTGAAAATCCCGGCTACCGGATATTTTCCGGCAGCATTTACGCCATGATATCCCATCCCCAATAGAACCAGCGTGTCTCCCACATCTAAATGCAGAAAATCAGCCAGGTCTTTGCCGATCAAAATGCCGGGGTCCCCGGAGTGAATATACCGGCCACGAATAATCCATTTTTCAGGGTTGGTAATTTTGTTTTCCTTCTCCGGATCAATCCCGATGATCAGCGCTCCTTTTGTCATCTCTTCGGAAGAAACCAGGGCAAAAGATTCAAGACGCGGGGCATAACCGGTGATTTGCTTTACCTGATTTACCTTTTCCAGCAGCGTATCGGTTAATACAAATGTATTGTTAATGGTTTTGTTTTCCCAGTAATCCTTTTGCTGTATCTGCAGATACCCGGAATAAAATTTTACAACATTATCAATCATTTTGCTATAACTGCCTTCCTGCATCGAAGACATCACAGTTGCAAAAATAACTCCAAATAAAATGGAAGCAGTAGTGATGAGAGTTCTTCTTTTGTTTCTCCAGAGATTTCGCCATGCAATGATTAAAGGATTCATATGATACCGGTTTTAACGATTAACTTCTAATTGCTTCATATTCTTTCATTTTATTTTGATAATATCTCATATGTGAGTATAAATTATTTAATTAAATCATCTCAGACACGTAATGGTTTAATCCTCTGATTTATATTTTTTCTTTTTCCATTCCAACATTCCAATCCTTTTCTCAATGTATTCTTTTCATATTTTGCTGGGAGAAGAAATCGTCGCTGATGGGGATATTAAAACGGATATGTGTAAATTCCATGGTTGTTTTATTTCCGGGTTTATCTTCCGGGATCATCTCGAAGAAAGTTGGAATGGTGCGGTCTCCAACATTTTTAATCTTCGAAAGGTGCTCTGTATTAATAAGGTACCCGTCTTCGTCATAATATTCGTTTTTCAGGGTAAGAAATCCTTTTTTTGTGATCCAGGTATAAACTTTTCCCCAAACGACGGCAGCCTCTTCCTTTGGAATTAGTTCTATCTTATAACAATCATAATTATCCAGTGTTTCTTTGCCTATAATACGTTGTGTATAATCTTCCACAATGGATGATTCCTTAACCAGGTCGTCATTAGTCATATCCGAACCCATCCATGACTGCATCATCATTGAGGAGGGAATTTTTATGGTGCGGCCAATGGAAGGAAGCCAGTCCCACATTTCCTTGTCCCGTTTTAAAAAGACCTGTCCTTTTTCTTTTGCCGGTGCTGTAATATAAATCATCGAATATTTGGTTCCCCTGGACCAGGCTTTGAAGGATAGGGTGCGATCCCATTTCGGACGGACAATATGCATGGTTATTTCAGAATAACTGGATTTTCCCTGCATGATGTTGTATGCTTTGTTTACGATTTCAGTGGCTGGGAGTTCCTGAGCGGAAGCGGTATGGGAATAAAAGAAAAATATAAATAAAAGATAAACAGGCAAAAATGACTTTCTAAGAAGTTTCATTTTATTAGATTTTTAAGTGAACATTTCAATAACCAATTTTTTTACGTCCTCTAAAGGAAAATTATTCCGGTTGACAATATAATCTATTCCCACTCCGTCCAGAACAGCCCCAAAAAGATGTGACATGGCCCCGGAATATTTTATCCCTTTTGTCTCATAATATTTTTCAAGGATATTTAAAAATGGAATAATAAGGTTTAGAAATTTATCCTGAAATATACTGAAAACTTGCGGTTGTATAATTAATGAAAAAAACAATTGATAGAAGATGGTATTCCCTTTTAACTTTAAAAATGTGATATTAATGTAATAGATCAATTTTTCTCTTGTGAGGATTCCATCCTTATCAAGTTCAAGATCCTGGGTTAATTCATTCATGCCAAGCGTAAAAATTTCATTCAAAAGGCTTTCTTTGCTCTCAAAATAATTATATACCAAGCCTTTGGAAATTCCGGCCTCTTTTGCTATCAACTGGATGGTGGTTTTATGGTATCCTTGTTCAGCAAATAAACGCAGGGCGGTATCCAGGATGATTTTCTTTTTTTCCTGTCGTATTTTTGTCAATTGGTCTGTGGTCCGGGGACACATCTGTTTTAATTTTATGACTGAACGGTCGGTCAAAGTTAAGATATGAAAAAGATTTCTCCAAATTAATTTTATTATTTTGTAACATCTTAAAAGGGAAAACGTCTTATACACGACAACATACAGAATGACAGTCAGGGAGTATAACCGTAGTGTGGAGGATTATGCCGACAATATCTTCAGGTTTTTGATAGGTAACCTGAAACAAAAGGAGTTGGCTGAAGATATTGTCCAGGATACTTATGAAAAATTATGGGTAAAAAGGGAAACAGTATCTTATGAAAAGGTAAAAACTTATTTATTTACGACAGCCTACCATACGATGATTGACCGGTTAAGAAAAGAAAAAAGACTGATCAGTATGGAAGACATTCTTTCTGTCACACCTGTGGAAGAAATGGTATCCCCCGATCTGAATGAATGGTTGCACGAGGCCGTTAACAAACTCCCTGCCAGCCAGCGGGCCGTGATCCTGTTACGGGATTATGAAGGGTATTCATATAAAGAGATTGCCAATATCACGGGACAGACGGAGCAACAGGTAAAAATAAACATTTTCAGGGGAAGGAAATTCCTGAAAAATTATATTGGGAGCATAGAAGTTTTAATTTGATATGAATGAAAGCATCAACATAGAAAATTATGAAGCTTTTTTTCTGGATTATCTGGAAGGAAGACTTTCGGAAGAAAAGGAAAAGGAATTGTTCTTTTTTCTGGAAGCTCATCCCGGGTTAAAAGCAGAAATGGAAGGATATGAAGAACTGCATCTGTCTCCGGCAAAGGAAGGTTTTAATCATAAAGACAAGCTGAAACAACCTGTTTTCTCCTATGAGACAATCGATGAAGAAAATATAGAGGGTGCCTGTATCGCTTATTGGGAAGGAGACTTGACAACAAAAGAAAGAAGGCGGGTGGAAAAATACCTGACACAGCATCCTGAACGGGAAAGAGATTTTTCGGTTTATGGAAAGCTGTTCCTCAAACCCGGAGATCAGTCTTTTTCCGGAAAGAAAAAGCTATACCGGAAGTCCGGACCGGTCGTTTTTGGTGTAGCATACAGGATCAGTGCTGTGGCTGCCGTTGTGCTGGTGATCCTGGCTTTTGTTTTTTGGCAAATTTTTTTCAGTAACCCTACGATAGAAAAACGGCAGGCTGCTATCCATCATGAAATGGTTGCTCCAACACTGAAGAAACCGGAAAACACAGGATCTTCAGTTGAGAATATGCAGAATAAGGCAATGGCCGGGAAAGTTGCTTCATCAGAGAACCATAAGAATGAACAAAAAAGGGCTGAAGTAATAATCCGGCGAAGAGCAAAAGAGTCTGCTATGGCATTAAAACCACCGGAAGATATTAAAACACGGAGCATTTCAAGATACCTGGCTTATTGTCCGGTAACCTATCAGTATAAAATACAAACATCAGAGATAAATCCTCAACTCGCTGTTAGCTGGCATGGAGGAGAAGAAAAGGCCAAAGAGAATTATCTCACATTGGGAGAGTATGCTTCCCTGAAAATAAAAAAAGATGTGATCAAAGAAGATACGGCCCGGACGCCCCGTTTAAGTACCCTCGATATTATGCTATTGGGAGTAAAAGGAATTAATGTGGTGACGGGAATAAATCTGCAGGTAGAGAAAAAAGAAGACCCCTCGAAAGGGAAAGAATACTTTGCCATGACATCAAATATTTTCTCATACATCAGAGAGCATAAAACAAAGAGGAAATAAACTACCCCGCAGCAAGCAGCGGGGGCTGCACTCGCAGGATTCAATTCACTTCGTTTTTAAAAAATAAGTTTCCCGAATAGATTTGTCTGTAACTTTTTAATTTCCGGAGCGTCTTACTGCCGAAATCATTAAAAACTTTTGATATGAATAGAATATGGATGTTTTTTGTTCTGGCCGGTTTTGGTTTTTCTTTGTTTGCACAGGAAAATATACCGGCAGAGGACACGACGAAAAAGAAAGTTGTGAAAATAAGAACTATTGAAAATGAAGGGGACACCCTGATTATGAGGGTGGGTAAAAAAGAGGTTGTTTTATCCGGAAATGGTGAGGATGCGACCGTTATTCCCGGTGAAGAAGAAAAAACGGATACAACAAAAGGTGAAAAAACAATTTATCAGAACGTTGATAACGGGAATAAAACCCGGGTAATGATTGGCAATAAGCCATTGATGGAGATTATAGAGAACGATGATACGGTAGTGATCAGAATGGGCAAAAAAGGCATTAAAATCATTGAAACACCAGACGGATCTACGATAAAAGTGGTGAAAGAAGAGACGAATAAATCTCAGGAAAAGAAAAAGAAAAGAAAATTTAAAGGAAGCTGGAAGGGGATTTCTTTCGGAATGAACAATTATCTGACCCCTGACTTCCAATACACCAATAATTTCCTGAATGTATATGACGGGAAATCGTGGAACATCAATTTTAATATCATGCAGTACAGTGCTTCTTTCTCCCATAGTGGAAACGTGGGCTTGGTAACAGGACTGGGTGTACGACTGAATGATTATAAATTTTCGGGGAATAATAATATCACCAAGGATTCCTCCGGTTATATCGTTGGTTTGCCTTATCCGCAGAATCTGAAAGTTTCCAAATTGAATGTGGGATATATTACCGTTCCTCTGTTGTTTGAGATTCAAACCGGCCATTATCACAATGGTTTCAGGATGGCTTTTGGCGTGGTCGGAAGTCTGAAGGTCCGCTCTTATACCAGGATAAAATGGTACGAAAACGGGAAAAAAGCGAAGAACAAAATCCGTGGAGATTATAATATTTCTCCCTTGGATTATGCTTTGACGGCTCGTTTTGGTGTAAGTAATCTGGATATTTATGCCAATTATAGTATGGTGCCTTTGTTTAAGAAGGATCAGGGGCCGGAAGTGTATCCTTTTGCTATCGGACTGGGTTGGCGGTTTTAGCCAGGAATACCCCATCAAATCTACCTAAAGTTTTTCATGGGAAAGTAGGCAAAGGCCTTTCCGTGGAACTGTAAGTAAAACATGGTTCGGTAACTTTTATTTCTGTGGTTGAAAAAGCGGATGGCGGTTTGCTGTTGCTAATGGCCGAGGGACAATCTGTTGCCGGGCCGATTCTTGAAATTGGGAATACCAATAGTTGCTACAAATTTTCAATTGTGTGCCAGAGAATTTGTAAATGACTGGAATCGTTATGGTCCTGCCCATCACTGTGCCGTAAGCATAGGGCATATTGCATCCAAAATAAAAAAACCGGGTGATTTACTTGAGGTGGATGTTATACAAACTTAAAACATCTTCAAAAAAAAGCAGGTAGATAATTACCTGCCTTTTTTGGTAGTTTTGGATTATTGAACATTGAAATCTTTAACAGCAAAAATAATAATTATAATCAAATGAACTACCCCGGGGCAGCTCGTCCGCCCGCCTGAACGAATTCATTCGGGCAGGAATGGACTTCCTGCCTGACTACACTACTCCACTCCATGCCGGTCAGGCGGGCATCCGGGCGGAAGCCTCCGAGGCATCACAAGGAATTATTTGTTTCCGACCCAGAGGGTCGGGGAATTAAACCATTTCTTCTCGTCCGCCATAGCGGAACGCGAAGGCGGATTAAAAACACCAATCTTCAGCGCCTGCTGTGACAAGAATTACAATGATCAAACAGGAGAAAACGAATTTTGCTAACTTTGTATAAAGTTTTATCATAGATATCTGCTTTTAGGGCAGGAAATTGATAATGGATAAAAACAGGGAAACAAATTACATCATCGGATTGAAGAAAGGAGATTTTGCTTCTTTTGATCACCTGTTTTCGGTTTATAAAGAACGATTATATGCCTTTGCCCTGGGTTATCTGAAATCCACGGAAGATGCCAGAGAACTGGTGCAGGAGGTATTTATTAAAGTGTGGGAAAACCGTGAAGAACTTGATGAGAAAAAATCGTTCAACGCTTATTTATTTACCATATCGAAAAATACGATTTTAAATCATTTTCGTAAGAGGGCAAATGATAAAAAATATATTGAATACATAAAACAACATACAGGTATTGAATATACAAGGACAGAAGAAGATATTGAATATTCCGATCTGGAAGGACAGGCAAAAAAGGTGATTGACCAGCTTCCTCCGCGGCGGCGGAAAATCTACAGACTTAGCCGGGAAGAAGGTTTGACATACGAAGAAATTGCAAGCAAACTGAATATATCAAAAAAAACCGTAGAAAACCAGATAACACAGGCTTTGAAATTTTTACGGGAACGGTTAGGAAACGGGAAACTTATCACATTACTTTTTATCACTCTCTTTTTATAAGCTTTTTAGGCATTTTTCTTGTGTTTTACTTATTCAATGATTCCGGATTTAAAAAATATCCCGAACCCGAATAGGGGTTTAAGGGTGCGTTACGTGTATTATAATAAAGTTATGGAGGAATTAATGAACTTAAGGGATCGTTTATTTTTTTTCATAAGTGTAGGTTTTAGGTTAATAAGGCAGGAGGATGCCCGGTCATTGGTATGATTGGGCATTTTTCTTTCAATTTAAAGAAAATTCATGAAGAAGAAAGAATTAATACAACTTATTGACAGTTACTTTCATAATACTGTGCAGGTGAAACGGGTTGAAAAAGCAATAAGGGAACTGGCAGAAGGAGAAGATGTGTCAGAGATTGAAGAAGTGATGAAAAACCACTGGATGGAAGCTGATGTAAAAGAAATGCCGGATGAAAAAGAATTTTCACAACTACTGGATCAGATTCATCACAGGATAAATATAAACAGGCAAAACGAACAGATACTGTCGCCGGAAAAGAAAAAACGAGCAGATCATAAACCAATGCTGGTTATTATGCAAAAAATCTCAAAGATAGCTGCTGTCTTGTTTTTCCCATTATTACTGGCCTTCGCCTGGTATTTATATTCAGGCGTTCATAAAACGAAAAAGGAATCCCGTATAGCTTATAATGAAGTATATACTCCTTTATCGGCAAAAACCAGATTTGTTCTGCCTGACAGTACCATTGTCTGGTTGAATTCGGGAAGCAGGTTAAAGTATCCGTTTTCTTTCTCCGGAAAAACGAGGGAAGTGTATCTTACAGGGGAAGGATATTTTAAGGTGGCAAAGAATAAAAAAATACCATTTGTTGTAAAAACGAACAAACTGAATATCACCGCTTACGGAACTTCTTTTGATGTCATGGCATATCCTGATGATCCGACCGTATGGACGACGCTCGTTAATGGCACGGTAAAGGTAGAATCCGTGAAGGACAGGAAATATATTTTTCTAAAGCCCAGTACCCAAGCTTTATTCAATATAAAAACAGAAACGTTGAAAGGATACCGGGTTGACACCCGTTTTTATACTTCCTGGAAAGACGGTAAACTTATTTTCAGGAATGAACCACTGGGCATCGTTGCCCATAAGTTGGAAAGATGGTTTAACTGTACGATCCATATTCAGGATACTAAGCTGATAAATTACAGATATACCGGAAATATTGAGATGGAAACCCTGCGGGAGGTAATGGAACTGATACAGATCACTACACCGGTAAAATATACTTATAATAAAAAAACGCGTGAGATTTGGATAAAATCAAAAAAATAAAAAACTGTTAACCTTTTAAATTTTAACCTTAAAAAAACAAATGCCTATGGAAGAAACAAATGAATAAACCTAAAAAAACAGGAAAGTGATGGCACACTTTCCTGTTAAGCTAAAAAAATTTTATGCCTAAAATTTTTTATTAACTCAAATTCAAAGTTATGAAGAAAAAATTAATTAATCTGAAAAAATTTCTTTTCAGCAAAACTTTAATAGTTATGAAACTAAGTTTTTTCCTGTTTTTTGTCAGTATTTTCCAGGTTTTTGCGGTCAATAATTATGCGCAAAACAAGAAATTAACCATTTCAATGGAAAATACAACGATTGCCGGCGTTTTGCAGGCAATCGAGGATCAGAGTGAGTTTAAGTTCTTCTACAATAACCAGTTGGTGGATGTGAACAAAGAGGTTAGTGTAAAAGCCAAGAGAAAAAATATTTGGGATGTTCTCAATCAGGTATTACCGGAGGCCGGGATCACCTATCGTGTGGTGGGGAAACAGGTAGCCTTGTTTGCCAATACTTCCGGTGCAAACAAAAACGAGTTACAGCAACAGAAAGTTATTACCGGAACGGTTACCGATGAGAAAGGTGACCCGCTGCCGGGGG
>CAYLJE010000074.1:0-12176 GCA_964383915.1 uncultured Rikenellaceae bacterium | reverse complement strand
GTGGTCATTAGGTGGTTAGTGGGTATAATAGTTAAGTGGTTAAACAATTTAATAACGTTCTGAGCTTTGCGGAGAGCAAATAACAGTCCCGAGTTCAAGACAATTGACGCAAGCGAAGCTTGCAAATGATGTTCCGAAGGAAAAAATGACCGCTCGTGTCAGCGAGCTAATGACGCGAGGAGCCTGCGACGAACGAATGACGATTGCGAAGCAAACTAATGATCACTTCCGGAGGGAGAAAATGACAGTAATCCGCCGCTTAGCGGAGAACAAATGACAGCTCCCTTTGGGAGCGTATCAAACCTTATAAAATATGTGCCGGATATTTGATGTCTGTCAGAAACAATCCTTGGGCAGGGACAGATCTGCCGGCGGTACTGCGGTTTTTGGTATCGACGATCTGGCGGAAGGTCTCCAGGTCAATTTTCTTTTGACCGACATCCATCATCGTGCCAACAATAGCCCTGACCATGTTTCTTAAAAAACGATCCGCTTTGATGGTGAATGTGTAATGGTGGTCTTCCAGAGTCCAAAGGGCCTCCATAATTTGACAATGAAAAGTTTTGACATCCGTATGTATTTTGCTGAAACTGGTGAAATCATGGTATTGTTTCAGGATACGGCACGCTCTGTTCATCAGTGTAATATCCAGATCACTGGTATGCAGATAGGCATATTCCCGGATAAAAGGATCTTTCCTGGTGATGATCACATACTCATAGGTCCTGGACAAAGCATCAAACCGGGCATGGGCCGTATGAGGAACTGATGTAACCTTATCTATGGCAATATCGGCAGGCAGAATGCTGTTTAGCTGGTAGATAAATTTATCTTGCCGGTTTAATCCTTTTTGGAGAGAATCAAAATGGGCTACAAAACAACGGGCATGAACCCCTGTGTCGGTACGTCCTGCCCCAACCGTCTCAATGTCTTCTTTGAGCACTGTGGACAAAGCCCGGTTTAATTCTCCTTGTATTGTTTTTACTCCAGGTTGAACCTGCCACCCGTGATAATGAGTTCCTTTGTAAGCCAGGAGAATGAAATACCTGTTTTTTATTGTCTTGGAGTCCATAAATACAAAGATAACCAAAATAATTTGTGCAAGACAAGAAGGGTTTAACATTTTTTAACAGGATATTAACGAAATATTCTTCAAATTTGCATCCGGACTGATAAAATGATTTTAAACAGTTTTAAAACAGATGTTATATGAATGAACAAACAGATATCCGCGAATTAAATGAACGCATAAGAAAAGAAAGTGCGTTTATAGATTTAATAGACATGGAGATGCAGAAGGTTATCGTTGGCCAGCAACATTTGGTTGACAGTCTGCTTATGGGCCTTTTATCAGGTGGGCACATTTTGCTTGAAGGTCTTCCCGGATTGGCTAAGACCTTGGCTATTAGCACGCTGTCAGACACTATTGATGCCGGTTTTAACCGGATACAATTCACGCCTGACCTGTTACCTGCAGACCTGATCGGGACAATGGTGTACAGCCAGAAAGAGGAAAACTTCAGGGTGAAAAAAGGGCCTGTATTTACTAATTTCGTGTTGGCTGATGAGATCAACCGTTCTCCTGCCAAGGTGCAGAGCGCTCTCCTGGAGGCAATGCAGGAAAGGCAGGTGACCATCGGTCAGGAAACATTTAAACTGGATGAACCTTTTCTGGTGCTGGCAACACAAAACCCCATCGAGCAGGAAGGCACTTACCCGCTGCCGGAAGCCCAGGTTGACCGTTTTATGTTGAAAGTGCTTATTGATTATCCTGACCAGGAAGAAGAACGTTTGATTATCCGTGAGAATTTGCAGAAAACGTTTCCCAAAGCTTCTCCTGTGGTACGACCTGATGATATTCTGCGGGCTCGTGATGTGGTAAAAGATGTCTATATGGACGAAAAGATTGAAAAATATATCCTGGATATTGTCTTTGCCACGCGTTATCCCGCGAAATATAACCTCGGCCGTTTTGAACCGATGATCAGCTATGGAGGATCGCCCCGTGCCAGTATAAACCTGGCTTCTGCCTCCAAAGCCTATGCTTTTATCAAACGCAGGGGATATGTTATCCCTGAGGATATACGGGCGGTATGTTATGATGTCATGCGGCATAGGATTGGCCTTACTTATGAGGCTGAGGCAGAGAATATTACGACAGAAGATATCCTGACATCCGTATTGGATACCATCGAAGTACCGTAATGGTTTGATTTTTGTTCATCCCTTGAGAAAAATACAATGAATCGTTTCCTGTTGTCCGGTTTTTTCCTGTTGCTGAGCCTGACGGGCCCGGCCCAGAATTTTATCGGCAGGAAAGCAGAAGAAATTAAAACGTATATGCTGACAAAACAGAATGACTATTCTCTGGATGAAACAACGGTGAATAAGTCTTACCGGTATCTGAAATATGAGGACAGGATGGGTACCAGAACAGCCTATTATTTTCTGTCGGATGATGATATATGCACATGGTATCGGGTTATCTATGAAAATGATATGTTGTCTGCTGTCCTTGCCGGATTGGATAAGAGTTACCGGAAGCTGGCTGATATGCTGTGGATCGAAGAAAATGACACTTGCACATACAGGAAAATTCTTAAAAAGCAAGACTGGTTTTTTAGTGTAACCACAAAACTTACAGATAGGGAATCATTGAATCTGAAAAAATAAATGACAACATGGAACCGACAGAGTTGCTGAAGAGAGTAAGAAAGATTGAGATCAAGACAAGAAGCCTCTCCAAACATATCTTCGCGGGAGAATACCACAGTGCTTTTAAAGGTCGAGGGATTGCTTTCAGCGAGGTGCGGGAATATCAATATGGGGATGATATACGTTCCATTGACTGGAATGTAACGGCCCGCTTTAATCATCCTTATATCAAGATCTTTGAAGAAGAGCGTGAACTCACCGTCATGTTACTGGTGGATGTGAGTGGATCACAGGATTTTGGGACACATACCATGCTGAAGAAAAACCTGATTACAGAAGTGGCTGCTGTCCTGTCTTTTTCAGCTATCCAGAACAATGATAAGGTGGGGATAATCTTTTTCAGTGATAAAGTGGAAAAGTTTATTCCTCCAAAGAAAAACAGAAAACATATCCTACATATCATCCGTGAATTGATTGAACTGAAACCAGATAGCAAAAACACGAACTTTACCGAACCTCTCCGCTATCTGACCAATGCCATTAAGAAACGGTCTATTGCTTTCGTGATCAGTGACTTTATGGGCCCTGAGTTTTCCGATAGCCTCCGCATTGCCTCCAATAAACATGATGTGGTGGCATTGAAGATTTATGATAAAACGGAAAAAGAGTTGCCGCGTATAGGCCTTGTCAGGTTGAAAGATGCTGAAACAGGGGAGGAGAGATGGATTGATACTGCCTCAGAAAGTGCAATGGAAGCTTACCGGGAGTGGTGGACTGAAAAAGAACGGAACCTGGATAACACTTTCCGCCAGTGTGGTGTGGATTATATCAACCTGGCCACAGATGAGGACTATATCAAACCGTTGGTACAGTTATTTAAACGCCGATAGTAATGGATACATGACAGACAGGAAAACAGACATAAAGTTGAAAGATATAAGCAATAGAAACAGGTTCGTCGTGGGAAAAGAACCTGCCTTGTTCCAGGGATTTATCATCCTGCTGATGATGTGGTTTCCTTTAGTGGGGAATGCCCAGCAGGTAAATGTGAATGTTTCGTTAAGTAAAGATACTATTCTGATCGGAGACCAATTGGATTTTACGCTGCAGGTTCACCAGCCGGATACGCTGAAAGTGAGTATTCCTTCCTTTACGGATAGTATCGCTGCGGGTCTGGATATTGTGAAAGTGCTTCGTAATGATACCGTCCGCGGGAAAAAACATAACCTGGAGATTATCCTTAAGTACAGGGTCATTGCCTTTGATACGGGTCTCGTTGTGGTCGATCCGGTGGAGATCTCATATATGGGAAACGGACTGAAAGCGACCCTGGAAACCAGGCAGATAGAACTGTATGTCAAGTCCCTGCCGGTAAATTTATCCAAAGGTCCCAAAGATATTAAAAGTCCGGTCCGCATGCCCGTAACTTTCCTGGAAATCCTGATATGGTTTATGGTTTTTCTCTTGCTTGCGTTGGCGGTTTATTATGCCGTTCGTATTCTCAAAAAAAGAAAACGCGGAGAGATATTGCCGGCGATAAAACGTAAACCGGCTGAACCGGCACATGTATTTGCACTGCGGGAACTGAATGTGCTGAAAGATGCCCGGCTGTGGCAGCAGGGGAAGGTAAAGGAATATTATACGCGCTTGACGGATATCTTGCGTACCTATGTGGAATTACGTTATCATGTGAAAGCCCCTGAACAGACTACGAGTGAAATCTTACAGTCTCTGAAAAACATCAGTTTTAATGATAACAGGCTTTATGGAATTCTGCAGAATATACTGGAGACAGGAGATCTGGTAAAGTTTGCAAAATTTAAACCCGAGCCCGATGTGAATGAATCTGTTCTGCTGGATGCTTTTGTTTTTGTCAATGAGACCAAGGAGGCCTGGAAGAAAGGAAAAGAAGCATCTGCGGAGGAAGGGAAGGGAGAAGAGACAATCGGGGAGAACCGGGATATGGAAATAGAAGAACCCGGAGGAAAGGAGGAGAAAGACAATGCGTGAGCTTCATTTTGCCAATCCGGAATGGCTCTATGGGCTATTCCTGTTGATACCGATGATTGCCTGGTATGTGTGGCGCCAGAAAAAAAAGGTAAATACACTCCGTTTTATGGGGCTGCAGCCTTTCAAAGTAGTGAAAACGCCGATACGGGCTTATCTCAGACATGGTTTGTTTGTTTTACGTCTGCTGGCGATAACCTTATTGTTCTTTGTCATGGCACGTCCCCAGTCGGTAAACCGCTGGCAGAAAGTATCCACCGAAGGGATTGATATCATTCTTGATCTGGACATATCCAGTAGTATGCTCGCACAGGATTTTCAGCCAAACAGACTGGAAGCTTCCAAGAATGTAGCTATAAAATTTATTACCGGACGACCTGATGACAGGATAGGCCTGGTCGTTTTCAGCGGAGAAAGTTTTACACAATGTCCTTTGACGACAGACCATGCTGTATTGATCAATCTTTTTAAAGATGTGAAAAGCGGGATGATTGAAGATGGAACAGCCATTGGTGACGGGCTGGCGACAGCCGTAAACCGATTGAAAGACAGTAAAGCAAAAAGTAAAGTGGTGATTCTGCTGACAGATGGAATGAATAACCGTGGAGAGATTGCCCCTCTGACGGCTGCCAGGATCGCCAATACTTTCGGTATCCGTGTATATACAATTGGGGTAGGGACCCATGGCACAGCACCATATCCGGTAAAGACCCCCTATGGAATACGTTATCAGCAGATGAAGGTCCAGATTGATGAAAACGTATTGCAGCAAATTGCTTCCATAACCGGGGGACATTACTTCCGGGCTACGGATAATAAAAAGTTGGAAACAATCTATGCCGAAATAGATAAAATGGAAAAATCAAAGATAGATGTGAAAGAATATAGTAAAAGACAAGAAGAATATATGCGGTTTGCCCTGCTGGCTGCCATCCTGTTATTTGCCGAATGGATATTTAAATATACCGTATTCAGGACAATCCCTTAAAAGACAGAAAAATATGTTTCGTTTTGCCAATATAGAGTATTTATATGCGTTGTTTGGGTTACCACTGTTCTGGTTTGTTTTTTTGATGGCCCGGAAAAAGTGGAGAAAAAATATCCGCAGCATCGGGGACCCGGTTCTGCTGACAGGACTCATGCCTGATATCTCCCGTTCGAGGCCCGTCATGAAATTTATGTTTTTCAGCCTGGCATGGTTGTTTATAGTACTTGGGCTTGCACGACCACAACTGGGATCCAGACTGGAAACAGTTAAAAAGAAAGGAGTGGAAGTGATTGTGGCCCTCGATGTATCTAACTCTATGCTGGCAGAAGATATTCAGCCCAGCCGTCTGGAAAGAGCCAAACAGGCCATCTCCAGGATGGTGGACCGTATGGAAAACGACCGCGTGGGATTGATCGTCTTTGCCGGAGATGCCTATGTTCAGATACCCATCACTTCGGATTATCTGGCTGTTAAAATGTTCCTTCCTACCATAGGCCCTGCTATTGTTCCTAAACAAGGAACTGCCATTGCGTCAGCCATAGATCTGGCTATGAATTCATTTACACCGGATGATAACCGGAGTAAAGCATTGATTATTATTACCGACGGAGAAAATCATGAGTCTGATCCGGTGGCCTCTGCCAGAAAAGCCCATGAACAGGGAATTACCATTCATACCATCGGTATAGGGAAACCGGAAGGAGTTCCCATTCCGATAACCGTGAACGGGCAACGGGCATTTTTGAAAGATCGCAGTGGTCATACGGTGATCACCAAACTTGATGAACCCTTATTGGAAAAAATCGCTGTGGCTGGCGGTGGAACTTATATCAGAGCCTCAAGTGCTTCTTTGGGCCTGAACAAAATATACAATAAGATAAAAGGTATGGATCAGAAAGAAATGGAGGCGAAAAGCTATTCCGATTACAATGATATTTTTCAGTATGCTATTGGCCTGGCCTTGTTTTTCGTTCTCTTGGAATGGGTGATTATGGAAAGAAAGAGTAAATTCTGGTCGCGGATAAAATTGTTTCAAAAGAAAATGTAAAATAATGAAAAGAGTAGTCCTAACAGGTTTGATCAGTTGCTTCTTTGTCCTGCCAGCTGTATCCCAGCATTCCGGTAGAAAATATATTCGCGAAGGGAATAAAGCATATAATCAAAAGAAGTATGCCAATGCGGAAGTAGAATACCGGAAAGCACAGGATGTAGCGAAGAATACGGTTATCCCGGATTATAATCTGGGGACAGCCCTGTATGAGCAGAAAAAATATGACAAAGCGGCGGATAATTTTTTATCTGTGGCAGAACATGGAAAAAAAGACAGGAGACGGGCTGATGCATTTTATAACCTTGGAAACACTTTATTACAGGCAAAGAAAATTGACGGGAGCATAGAAGCTTATAAAAATGCATTGAAATATAATCCGGATGATATGGATGCAAAATATAACCTGCTGTATGCCATGAATATGAAAAAACAACAGAAAAAACAGCAAAAACAAAATAAGAATCAGAAACAAGGGAAAAATAAACAGGACAAAAATAAACAGAATCAACAGAATAAAAAGCAAAACCAGCAGCAACAGAAACAACAAAATCAACAGCAACAACAAGCACAAAACCGGCAGCAGAATCAGAAAAAAAATCAGCAGCAGAACAAACCACAACCCGGGAAGATTAGCAAACAGGATGCGGAACGATTATTGCAGGCACTGGCTAACGACGAGAAAAAAATACAGGCAAAAGTGAAGAAAGCCAAGGCAAAACAAAACAGAGTGAAGTCGGGGATTAACTGGTAAAAGATTTAAATTTGTCTTATGATAAAAAAGGGGATCATACTAATTGTCTGGATACTTGGAGGGGTGGCTGTGACCGGAGCCCCAAAAGATATTCAGATCAATGCATCTGCACCTGAAACAGTAACACTGGGTCAGCAGTTCAGACTGGTGTTTGAGATCAACACAAAAGAGGGGAAATTTTTACCGCCTGATTTGAGTGACTTTGATGTGCTGATGGGTCCGAGTACTTCTTATAGCCAAAGTACACAAATTATTAATGGACATATTACCTCATCGGTCAGTTATACCTATACCTATATTCTGCAACCTAAACGGGTGGGAACATTTGTTATTCAACCGGGCAGACTGAAGATAAGAAACCGGGAGATTGGATCAAATGCTTTGAAGATAACCGTTGTGAAGGGTTCAACCACCCCAACACCGTCGGGACAAACTGTTACTGCTCCTGACAATAATTTATTTGTAAAAATTATTGTGAATAAAACCCATGTGGTTCAGGGTGAAGCGGTAGTGGCAACTGTGAAAATCTATTCTCGTGTGAACCTGACCGGATTTGAAGAAGTGGATATGCCCGAGTTTGACGGTTTTCTGAAACAGGAAATTCCTACCCCTAATCTGACCGCTCTGCAACGCGAATACATCAACGGACAGGCGTATGGCACCGGGATAATTCAGCGTTTTCTGCTTTTCCCGCAGACAACAGGAGATATCAAAATTGATCCGGTTAAGATCGTTTGTCTGATACGTCAGCGGGCACATGCAGCGCCGGGGGGTTTTTTTGATAATTTTTTCGATTCCTACCAGACGGTGAGGAAACCTGTGCTGAGTAAACCTGTTATCATCCATGTAACACGCCTGCCTGCCGGTGCTCCACCTGTCTTTAAAGGAGCGGTCGGAACTTTTGGACTGGATGCTTCTTTGGATAAAACCTCATTGAAAGTGAATGATGCTGTTACTCTTAAGGTGAAAATATCGGGCAACGGTAATCTGAAACTGATAGAACCTCCAAAAGTTGAGTTTCCTCCTGACTTTGAAAATTATGATCCGAAGATCACTTCGAACATAAAAAATACAACCCATGGCGCTACCGGATATAAACAATTCGAATATCTGATGATTCCCAGACATGCCGGGAATTACAGAATCCCTTCTATCGTCTTTAGCTATTTTGATTTATCCTCTGTAGCTTATAAAACGTTGAAAACACCTGCTTTTCCCCTGACTGTCCGGAAGGGGACAACGCCAGAAACACAACAGATAATTACCGGGGGAGGACAGGAAGCTTTGAAATACCTGGGGAAAGATATACATTATATCTATAATAATCCGATAAAATTAAAACCTGCCGGATATACCCTGTATGGTACCTGGGGATTTTGCCTGGTTTATATCTTATCGCTGTTCCTGTTTATAATGGCTGTCTGGATTCGTCACAGATATCTGAAAGTGATCGGTGACCAGCAACGTGTTCGAAACAGAAAAGCCAATAAGGTTGCCGGCAAAAGGTTGAAAACAGCCGGACAGTATCTGAGAAAAGGGGATAAAAACCAGTTCTATGAAGAAGTGCTGAAAGCTGTCTGGGGTTATCTTAGTGATAAACTGACATTGCCATTGTCCGACCTGACCAGGGAAACAGCCTTTGAAGTCCTCAAAAATCGAAACATTGATAAGGACAGTATTGAAAAATTGATGCGTGTAATAGACCAGTGCGAGTTTGCCAGGTATGCACCTGAAGAAAAAGAAGGACCTATGGATAAACTTTATCAGGATGCGGTAAGTGTCATCAGTGAACTGGAACAGAAATTGTAATAAGAGAACAATGAAAGGCATACAAAAAATAAAAACGACAACGGTTCTGTTAATCATTCTCGGATTAACGACTTTTCGCCTGCAGGCCATGAAGACTGACAGCCTGATTACCCGGGCGAATCTTTTTTATGCCAACCAGATGTACGAACAGGCAGCCGAAGGATATCAGCAGGTAGTTGATTCGGGATACGTTGCTTCCGAATTATACTACAACCTGGGAAATGCTTACTTTAAAGAACATAATATACCCAGGGCTATTCTCAATTATGAACGGGCTCACTTGTTGAATCCGGGAAATGAGGACATACGTTATAATCTTAAACTGGCGAGAACACATGTGTCGGATAAAATTAATGTGCTGCCAAAGTTTTTTCTTGTTCAATGGTACCATAGGTTCCTGGAACGATTGTCGTCGGATGGTTGGGCATGGGTCAGTATGATTGGTTTTATTTTAGGTTTGATTTTATTATCTTTATTTGTTTTTAGCAAACGATTGGCTTTGAGAAAAGCAGGCTTTGTCAGCGGAGTAATTATTTTGTTCTTTTCGTTATTGTCGTTTTTATTTGCCTGGCAGAGCCGCGAGATCCTGATGGCGCACGACCACGCCATTGTTATGAGTCCTGCGGTGACGGTTAAGAGTTCACCGGATGAGAAAGGAACCGACCTGTTTGTGATCCATGAAGGAACCAAAGTGGCTGTGAAAGAGTTAGTGGATCATTGGACAGAGATCAGACTGGATGATGGAAGTAAAGGATGGTTACCTGATGATGCAATAACAAAAATATAAAACAATGAATAGAAAAGTATTTCTGGTATCCCTCGGACTGATGATGACACTGACATTTTTTTCCTGTAAAAAAAAACCGGAGGGACCCACAGATATTCGCATACGTAATAAAACAACCAAAATTTTTGAGGGTGTAGATGTGGATACATCTGTCGGCGAATACAACTTCGGAGATGTTGATCCGGGGAAAGAAACAGCATATCACCTATTTGACAAAGCATACCGCCAGGCACATATTACTTTGAAAATAGATTCGGTTCAATATGAGCTGGTCCCGGTGGATTATACCTACGAAGTTCCCCTGGGCCGGGGAAAATATACTTACGAGTTGAGTGTGGCAGATACTATTGAACATATCCTCGACATTCATATTATTGCTGACGCTCCATTGAAATAGTTCTCCTTATTTTAGAGTTTTATTCACTAATTAAAAATAATTTTTATATTTTTAGTGGTTAGTATGTGCTGTCATCCGGGAATATCTGTTTAACTCAAAATATGGAACTATGAATATGATTTCTACTATTATCGGACTTGCTGCCTTAGCACTTGGCATTATCGGATTCTTCCCCTTGCTTGGTTGGCTAAACTGGCTGGTACTATTCCTGACTTTTCTTGGAATGATCTTTGGATTTTCCGAGAAGGGGAAAACAGGCGGGATGACCATTAATTTTTTTGTTATGTTGTTTGCTATTCTACGTCTTTACGTGAGTGGAGGTATCATTTGAATACTCTTGTGCTTTGGATTTTAGTCTGATTATCCGGAACGGAAGCAAGATGAAAGAAATGTTTCTGAACCGGTAAAATGTCCGGTAACATCTATTCCGGATATTTGTCTATTCAGACGGATACATCTGTTCTGTAGTCTTTAATTAGCTTATTTACTAATAATTACAAAATTTTAAATGAATGAAAATATCTAAAACAAAATTCGGTGATCTGGATGGAAAAACTGTCTGGTTATTCACGTTGGAGAATGATGCCGGCATGAAAGTAAAAGCAATGACTTATGGTGGTATTATCACTTCTATTGTAGTGCCTGATAAAAAGAGAGTTTTCCGGGATGTGGTGCTGGGATTTGATAATCTTGAGGGATATCTGAAAGGACATCCTTATTTCGGATCGATTATCGGTCGGTATGCAAACCGAATTGCAGGAGCGAAATTCACACTGAATGGGAAAAAGTATGAACTGGCTAAAAATAATGGTTCTAATCATCTTCACGGGGGGATGAAAGGTTTCGATAAAGTGCTGTGGGATGCCGACCCTGTGGAGCATGATGACGCAGTTTCCCTGCAGTTGGATTATGTTAGCCGGGATGGGGAGGAAGGATACCCCGGGGCCCTGCGCGTGAAAGTAATCTATAAACTGGATAATGAAAATAACCTGGAAATTAAATATACTGCTGATACGGACCGGACTACTGTTTTAAACCTGACACATCACGATTATTTTAACCTGTCTGATCCAGCCGGAGATATCCTGGATCATGAAGCGTTCATCAGATCGGAAGAGGTGCTGGAGAATTCCGAGTATCTGATTCCTACGGGCAGGATCCTTCGTGTAGAAGGTACACCCCTGGATTTCCGGAAGTATAAAACATTTGGGAAGGACCTGAAAGGAACCAGCGTGGGATATGATCATTGTTTTGTATTATCCCATACAGGCAACGAACCGGAACATTGTGCTACCGTTTACAGTCCTGCCTCAGGGATCGCGCTGGATGTACTGACAACGGAGCCGGGCTTGCAGTTATATACTGCCAATTATCTGGATGGAAAGCTGAAAGGGAAAAAGAGCGTGGCTTATCCTCAATACGGAGCTTTCTGCCTGGAAACACAACATTATCCGGACTCCCCTAATCATCCTGCTTTCCCGTCAACGATATTAAATCCCGGGGACATATATACTCAAAAGACTATTTTTCGTTTTTATGTTAAAGCATAATTAGTATCCGTCCATAAAGTCAGTGTTTGATTCAGAATGTTCGAGTTCGAGGCTTGCGTCCCGATTTGTCGGGATAAAATCAAGGAGTTTACTTTTGTAAATGACTGTTTTAAAGACGAGCATAATAGCTTGTATTGAGCTTGCCGAAATAAAGAAATCGGACATTCTGGACAAACACTAA
>CAYLJE010000073.1:0-12177 GCA_964383915.1 uncultured Rikenellaceae bacterium | reverse complement strand
GAAAATCCAGGCTGTTCGTCATGCTCGCTACACAATGTGCACCAGGCGGACAAAAATAAAATCCCCCTTATCCGGCGTTAAGACAGGTCAACTCCGGGCAAACTTTTCTCCCGCCCGGAAGAGATTAAATACCTGTATATTTTACAACTTTTCTTATCTTTGTAGCCTTTCATGAAAGAACAGAATTTATGGTTGACTATCTGCTGGCAGGCTTCGGTATCATTCTCATGTCCATCGGATTGATTGGATGTATTGTACCCATATTGCCGGGACCTCCCATCAGTTTCACAGGACTTCTTTTCCTTCAGTTTTCACGTTTTGGACACTTCACAACATCTTTTCTGTGGGGCATGGCTATGCTGGCCCTGATGGTAACTATTCTGGATTATATTGTCCCTGTCTGGGGAACAAAAAAAACAGGAGGATCCAAAGCCGGTATCTGGGGTGCAACCATCGGGATGATCATCGGTATCTTTTTCTTTCCTCCCATCGGCATCATCCTTGGTCCGCTGGCCGGTGCGATAATAGGCGAAAGTATCAAAGGAGCCTCTCTGCATCAGTCTTTCCGTGCCGGAATGGGATCCTTACTTGGTTTTTTTCTTGGCATTGGCCTTAAACTAATTGCTTCTTTCGTTATGACTTTTTACTTTTTTAAAGAGTTATTCTAATCCACTGTTTAAAATAACAGGCTCCTGGCATAACAACCCTACAGTCCCATCATTCCATCATTCCATCATTCTATCATTCCAATCTTTTTTTAATCTTCTCCGAGCGTAGCGACCATCACTGCTTTGATGGTATGCAGCCGGTTTTCCGCTTCGTCAAAAACGACAGAGGCTTCAGATTCGAACACCTCATCGGACACCTCCATCTCTTTCAATCCAAACTGTTCATATATCTTTCGTCCCACTTCCGTTTCGAGATTATGGTAAGACGGGAGACAGTGCATAAACTTAACCGCGGGATTTCCGGTCATCTCCATCACCTGTCTGTTGATCTGATAGGGTTTGAGCAGGTTGATTCTCTCTTCCCACACGTCCGCCGGTTCACCCATAGAAACCCACACATCGGTATAAAGAAAATCAGCCCCTTTCACAGCTTCAGCCACATCATCGGTAATGGTTACAGCAGCACCTGTATCAGCAGCTATATTGCGGGCTTTTGCCACCAGTTTATCAGCAGGCTGTACCTCTTTGGGCGCTGCAGCCCTGAAATCCATCCCCATCAGAGCGGCGCCGATCATCAACGAATTTCCCATATTATTTCTGGCATCTCCCAGGTAGCAGAATGTAATCTCGTGCAAAGGTTTACCACGGAACTCCATCATGGTCATGAAGTCGGCCATTACCTGGGTAGGATGAAACTCGTTGGTCAATCCGTTCCATACCGGCACACCGGAATATTGGGATAACAACTCAACTCTTTCCTGCTCAAATCCGCGGTATTCAATGCCGTCATACATCCGTCCGAGCACACGGGCCGTATCCCGGATTGATTCTTTATGCCCTATTTGAGAACCTGAAGGATCTAAAAAAGTAACCTGTGCTCCCTGGTCGTAAGCGGCCACTTCAAAAGCACAACGGGTACGTGTGGATGTCTTTTCAAAAATAAGTGCGATATTTTTCCCTTTCAGAAATTGTTTTTCTTTCCCCGATCGTTTATTTTTTTTTAGTTCTGCTGCCAAAGAGAGCATATAACTGATCTCATCGGGAGTAAAATCAAGCATTTTTAAAAAACTACGGTTTTTCAAGCGATTTTTCATCTTTCTATATTTTTAGTGATTATGATCATAATGCAAAGTTATTTTCGTGCCATATTTTTTATTTTCCAACTTTGTTGCTTCGGTGATCACACTTTTCTCCCCTTCTTTTTCTACAAACGCTATGGCGGCCCTGATTTTTGGAGCCATACTGCCTTCGCCGAACATCCCCATTTTCAGGTAGCGCAGACTGTCTTCCCGGTCCAGAAACTCGATCATTTGCTCGTTTTCCTTTTTATAATTAATAAAAACATAAGGCACATCGGTCAAAATATAAAACTCATCGGCATGAATGGTAGAAGCCAGCAAAGAAGAAGCCAGGTCCTTATCAATTACAGCTTCAACGGTTCTGATCATCCCGTGATCATCCCGGTAAACCGGTATTCCACCTCCTCCGGCAGCAATTACGATATGCCTCCGGCGTGCCAGTTCTTCCACAACTTCGGCATTCAATATCTTCCGTGGAACAGGTGATGGTACTACCCGTCGCCAGCCGGAAACATCTTCTTTGATTTCTTCTTTAAAAATCCATCCTTTATCCCCGGCCAACTTATCCGCTTTCTCCCTGCTATAGATCCTCCCGATTCTTTTTTCCGGACGATTAAAAGCCGGGTCCCCGGGGTCCACCAATACCTCCGTAACCAATGTAACAATCTCTCTTATAATACCTTGTTTCTGTAATACATTGTGCAACATTCTTTCGATCATGTATCCAATGCCCCCCTGAGAGTCTGCCACACAGATATCCAGGGGCATCTGGACTATCCCATATAACTGCTCTCCTGCATCATTACGCATCAAAATATTCCCCACCTGTGGCCCATTGCCATGCGTCAGCACAATATCATATCCCTCCCTTACAAGGAACAGAATGTTTTCCAATGTGTCCATGGTATTTTGTTCCTGCTCTTCTATCGTCCCCGTCTGGTTGTCTCTCAATAAGGCATTCCCCCCCAGTGCTATGACCGCTAATTTACCCATCGACAATCAACGTTAGTTACATTTAAGATACAAACATAGAAATTTTTCAATTGCTTTCCGATCCTTGCCTTCTAATTTTAGGTCATTGGATATTTGGTTCTTCTGTTTCGCATGTATTTTTTTCCATTAAGGGGACTTCTAATACAAAACGCAACCTTTTTTTGATGAACAGGGTCTTCTTTTTTATAGAAAATAAAAGTTTTTTTTTAACTTTATTATCTTCGTAATCTAAATTATGCATTTCATCAGGATAAAATATATAGTCATTTATCTTGGAGCCTTACTGATATCGGTCAATGGCTGCAGAAGAAGTTCGCTTACCTACGAAAGACAAGGAGAAATTATTTATTCTATTACTTATATAGAAAACGACTTACAGAAGTTCAGTACCGATCTGATGCCGAAAAAACTGGTGGTACATTTTAAAAATGACAATACAGAAATGGTGATTGACGGTTTTTTCGGTTTGTTTAATGTCAGCAATGTGGTCAATGTCAGGAAGAAAATAAACATCACATATCTAAGCGTGTTGGATAAGAAATTTTACTATGAGGGTGATTTCAACGAACCGGCTGCAGGTTTCGGTTCTATCCCAAAACTCACGGTCAGACAGGGGGCACATACCAAAGAGATCTGTGGTTATCTTGCCAAAGAAGCCTATATCACCCTCCCCGGCAGTAAGGTTCCCTTCCCTATCTATTATACCAGTGACATCCCTGTACATGAACCAAACCGGGCCACCCCGTATAAAAACATTAACGGGGTTCTGCTTGAATTTTATCTTCATGTGAGTAGGTTGAAAATGAAACTCACCGCCACCGGCATTTATTTTAAGGACATAGATGACAGATATTTTTCCAGAAGAAAGGATTACATCAGGGTATCCCGTAAACAACTCGAAGATATTCTCAACAAGCTTATGGAATAGTAAGGATTTACATTTACCTGAAATATTTCCAAAAAATTTTTTGCATTCCGGATGTCTTTACTTATTTTGCTATCTGAAATAAGAGATACGTGAAAAACAAAAAATCAAAAAAGAAGAAGAACACGGGGTTTTTTAAAGACGAACAGGTAAGGATCATCCTGGGCACTTTCTTTGTCCTGTTCGGTTTATATCTTCTTTTTGCTCTGATCTCCTATTTTTTCACCTGGAAAGCAGATCAAAGTCTTGAATTTGGAAAAGTCATTTCCAATGCTTCCGTTACGGCGGAAAACTGGGCAGGGAAAAGCGGAGCACATTTATCCAATCTGCTCATAAACAAATGGGTTGGCATTTTTTCCTTTACTATTCCCTTATTTTTTCTTGATATAGGTATTCGTTTTTTCAAGATCAAAATTGCTCCTTTCGGTAAGGTTTTCTGGTTTTTGCTGTTTGTCACCCTGCTGGGTTCCTTAACTATTGCTTACATCCTGGGTAGTTCAAACGGTTATCTGGGGAGTGGTTTTGGAGGAGCTTTTGGCTACTTTACCATAAACTGGCTGAATAGCCTGCTGGGTAAAATCGGAGATGCCTTTTTACTGATATTTTTAAATACTGCTTTTATCCTTTTTTATTTTCATATACCTCTGTTTAATAAACATAGAAAAGCCGCCGTTTCCTTAGCAAAACAAACGGATAAAGAAACGATAACCGATCATACAAGCATTCATGACCCTTCCCTGGAAATTATCGCTAATGAAAATACCAATCTTTCCGAAGAATCCCACCGAGAAGGGAATGCTTCCATCTTCGAAAAAACAAACAAAGCAGGAGTAGAAGAAAATGCGAATGATGAAAATGTCGTATTAACAGTGGAGCAAAAAAAACAAGACGATCAGGTATCGGAACACAATATCAGCAATATTCCTACCGGGCGATATGATCCGACACTGGAATTGTCCGGATACCGATTTCCTGCCGTGCAGCTCCTTAAAGATCATGAATCCGGGAATTCCAAGGTAAGCAAAGAGGAATTGCTAAACAATAAAAACAAGATTGTTGAAACCCTGGCCAATTATAATATCCGTATTGAAAAAATCAAGGCTACCATCGGCCCGACGGTAACCTTATATGAAATTGTCCCGGCACCGGGGATCAGGATTTCCCGTATAAAGAATCTGGAAGATGATATTGCCCTGAGTCTGTCCGCACTGGGCATCAGGATTATTGCTCCGATTCCCGGCCGGGGGACTATCGGCATTGAAGTACCCAATCTGCATCCCGAGATTGTCTCGATGAAATCGATGATCACCTCACGTGCTTTTCAGGATTCGAAATACGACCTGCCAATTGCACTGGGGAGGACTATATCAGGAGATCCATATGTCTTTGATCTGGCCAGATCACCTCATCTGCTCATTGCGGGAGCTACCGGACAAGGAAAATCCGTCGGATTGAACGTAGTCATCAACTCCCTTTTATATAAAAAACATCCTGCCGAACTAAAATTTGTTTTTGTTGATCCCAAAAAAGTAGAACTGGATCTCTATTCCAAGCTTGAAAAACATTACCTGGCCGTGATGCCCGATGCCGAAGAAGTCATTATCACCAATACGGATAAAGTGGTAAATACACTAAATGCATTAACCATTGAAATGGACCAACGATATAATCTGCTGACCAGGGCTCATGTTCGTTTTATAAACGAATACAATGAAAAATTCAAATCACGCAGGCTTAATCCGGATAAAGGTCATCGTTTTCTCCCATATATTGTATTAATCATAGACGAATTCGCTGATCTCATCATGATTGCAGGTAAGAATATTGTCAGGCCGCTTACCAGACTGGCCCAAATGGGACGGGCAGTAGGCGTACATCTGGTTATCGCCACCCAACGTCCCACCACTGATATCATTACCGGCACCATCAAAGGAAATTTCCCTACACGCATTGCCTTTAAGGTATCTGCCATGATAGATTCACGAACCATTCTGGACAGTCCGGGAGCCAATCAACTGGTCGGACGGGGTGATATGCTTATTGGATCAGGGAGCGATCTCACCCGACTACAGTGTGCCTATATTGATACGCCGGAGGTTGAAGCCATCACCAATCATATAGCTACACAACGAGGCTATCCTACTCCTTTTATACTGCCTGAATATGTTGGAGAAGAAGGAAGCGGTGGCGGCGATTTTGATCCGAAACAAAAAGACCCGCTCTTCGAAGATGCTGCACACCTGGTTGTCCAACATCAGCAAGGTTCTACTTCACTCATACAAAGGAAATTATCCATTGGATATAACCGGGCAGGAAGGATTATCGACCAGCTGGAATTTGCCGGTATTGTGGGTCCCTTCGAAGGAAGTAAAGCCCGGCAGGTTCTTATTCCCGATGAATACTCTTTGGAACAGTTCTTGAGAGATATGGATAAGTAGGAAGATCGTTGATCGGGAACAGGACTTGTCAGTTCACGGTGGGATTCTGACAGTATCTGGCGGGAAGGAGAGATTCATGCTTGATGTTTGATTGTTGAACGCTGATATATTAAATTTTGTTACATGAAGATGATCAAAACCATTGCGGTTGTTTTAATAGCCTTTCTTTCTGTTTACCCTGTCGCCGCCCAGAAGGATCCGATGGCAGAAAAGATCCTCTCCCATCTCACGGAGAAAACAAAATCACTACAGCCCTTTCATATTGTTTTTTACTTTACTGCCATCAATCTGCAGGATAAATCACAAAATTCATTTACCGGAGAGCTGACGATGTCAGGTGAGAAATACCACCTGAAAACAGGAGATTCGGAAATATTTTTTAATGGGAAAAATGTCTGGAATTATCTGCCCGATGTCAACGAAGTAAATATTCTTACCCGCGACCCGGAGGATCATTCTTTTCTGGCCCGTCCGCAACAACTTTTCTCAGATTACCGGAAAACGTTCAAATATCATTTTGCCGGCAACAATGAAGTAAATGGAAAAAAACTTCAGGTTATTGATCTTTACCCCGTAAGCCTCTATGAGGAATACTCCCGCATACGGTTACAGATAGACAAGGATAAATCATTGTTATTTTCTGCAAGGTATTTCGGTAAAAACGGGATGCAATATATTGTCAGGATTGAAAAGATTGAACATCTGAAACAACCGGACCCTTCCGTTTTCACATTCAAAGAAAAGGATCACCCCGGTGTGGAAATCATTGACCTAAGGGAAAAGAAATAAGAAAAAGGTGCGGTGCCATACCAAAGCGAAAGCACTGACAATGAATACCGTTAGTTCGTCAGTGTCAGTATTTAAGGATTATGATATCCCCGGGATGCCGTCTTTACTAAACACCGGATTCCCGGTTTTCTTTGGGGTATTCAATGCGTGCATGATAGATATTTGTCAACCGTTTTTTAAAGATATCTTTCAATTTAGTAATATCCCTGAAGGTAATAGGAGCTTCATTAAACTGTCCTTCCCTGAGTTGGTAATCAATAATATCTTCTACCAGTTTCCCCAAGGTTTCTTCCGAATAATCCTTCAGGCTTCTGGAAGCAGCTTCCACCGAATCAGCCATCATCAGCACAACCGTTTCACGTGTAAAAGGCCGTGGACCCGGATATGTAAATTCATCACTATCCGCTGATTTATCCGGATACTTCTGAATAAAATTCCGGTAGAAATACTGTACTTTGGTGGTGCCATGGTGGGTTTGGATAAAATCAATAATTTGTTTTGGCAGGTTATGTTTCTTTGCGATCTCCACTCCCTGTGTTACATGACTAATAATAACAGCAGCACTCTCCTTATAAGAAAGCTTTTCATGTGGATTAAATCCTTCCCGCTGATTTTCAATGAAATAAGAAGGACGAACCATTTTTCCAATATCATGATAGAGAGCGCCGGTGCGAATCAGTAATTGATTTCCTCCAAGTAGCCGGACTGCCTCTTCAGCAAGGTTTGCCACTTGTAAACTATGTTGAAATGTTCCCGGAGCTTTCTCGGCCAATTGACGCAATAATGACTGATTGGTATCGGCCAGCTCAACCAGGGTAGCATCAGAAAGAAAGCCAAAGGTCTTTTCGAAAATATAAATAAGTGGAAATGACAGCAGCACAAGAAAAGCATTTCCGGCAAACCATATATAATTCATCCAGTGGATATTTTCCAGGCTCCCCTCCTGGACCATTGTATATCCCAGATAAACCAATGAATAACTAAAAAATACCATAACCGACGCCATGATAAATTTATTTCTTCTGTAAATATTCGTCAGAGAGATAATAGCCATGATGCCGGCAATAAAATTCATGAAAACAAATTCGAAAGAATTGGGAGCAAAGAATCCCACCAACATCAACAGGACAACATGAATAAACAGTGCCAGGCGTGCATCATAGAAAGTACGGATAATGATAGGGACAATTGCCAAAGGGATCAGATAATAGCTTAGTGCATGATTTGAAATAACCCAGCGGGATAAAGCAACAAACATGATCAGAAGGAAGAAAATAAACAAAAGATCCTTGGTATGTGCAAAGACATGGGTCCTGTAGTACATTAAAAAGAGGAATAACATCAGCAAAAGAATGGTCACCAGCAAAAACTGTCCTACCAGAATAAGCAGATAGTTTGCTGAAGCTCCGAGACGTTTCTCATACTCAATCTTCAGGGATACAAGTATCTGATAAGTCCGGGCATTTACAATCTCCCCTCTTGAGATCACCCGCTCACCCCGTTGCACCATCCCGCGTGTCAGGGAGATTCCGGCAACCATACTCTCTTTAACCTTTTGTGAAGACTCCCTGTCATAAAACAGATTGGGTTCTACAAAATCGTTCAGGTTCAGATCAAAAAGAAAAGATCGCGCTGCCAGGGTGTCGGAAAAAGAAAGCAGGGAAACATGTTCCAATTGTCTCTTCAAATATTTATAAGACGTTTTCAGCGTATAAACCGAGGCTGTATCCGTTTGTACCGCAAGATTTCCCCGGAGAACGACTATCGAAGACGAAGGATTGCTATCTCTGGTAAACGCATCCGCAATCTCAACAATTCCCTGACGGTACAGATGATTGAGCATTCCGTAAGTAATATCAAGTAATTTTTCTTTTTCTCTCAGAAGCCGTCTCTCCTTCCATGTATTGCTTGCCGGTGCATTACTTAAATGATCATTTTCCTTCAAATAACTTATCCACTTTTTTTGAAAAGATTTCCTGTAATTCTCTATCTCCGTAACAGAGACCATCGTATCCAGCTTAAAATAAGGCTTAAAATCTTTTAGAATACTGTCTTTTTCAGTCTGCATTTCATCAGAAGTCTTGTAAACAGAAAAATTATAGGGAGCATACAGATCTTCATGTAACCATGGTTTTCCACGCTGAAACTCATAACGGAATTTTCCTTCCCGGGGAAACAGATAGACAATAAAGATTATGGTAAGCAACAAATAAATGATCCTTAATATACCTTTTACATTCGCTCTTAAATATGTAATTATATTCTTCATTGTCATGAACAGTATCGGCTGTAAAAAAAACAAATTTAGGGAATTTATAATAGAATCAGCGTGATGGGTTCTTATACACGAAAAAAAACAACAAGATCCTTATACCCGAAGTAATAGGTTATAATGGTTGCTCCCTGCTAAAATCATATGTATTTCCATTTTCTTATGGAAACATCCGGAATATTTAATATTTTTGAGAAGATCGGTAATTAAAAAAATCACCATGGATTCATTCGGGATAATTCCTTTGCGTATTGTGCCTGTCAGAAGCCAGCCAACGCATAAGGCAGAAATGGTCACACAACTCATGTTTGGGGAAATATTCAAGATCACAGATAAGATTTTAAGATGGTACAAAGTCCGGGGATGGTGGGATGATTATGAAGGATGGCTGGAAGAACAATATTTTATTTTCATCTCTGAAGATCAGTATCAGACACTGACAGAAGAACCGGTTGTTATCCTGGAAAGAAAAGATCAGGCAACCTGGGGGGATCCGGTTAGTGAGACGGTTTATCTGTTGGAAGGATCCAGGCTGCCATCCTGGGACCTTTCTCATCATACCTGCCAGATTGGATCTGTCCGCTATTCCTTACCGGACATTCATCCTGAAGCCGGGGTACAAAAGAACCGTGCATATCTGACCGGTTATGCGCAATTTTTCAAAGGTGTCCCTTACCTGTGGGGAGGGACTTCTTCCTGTGGATTTGACTGTTCCGGCTATGTGCAGACTGTTTTTCGTATCTGTGGAATCCGTCTTCCACGGGATGCTTCCCGGCAATGCCGTCAAGGGAAAGATATCCCCTTCATAGATAAAGCCCGGCCGGGAGATCTGGCTTTTTTCGGAGAAGAAAAAGACCTGATCACCCATGTGGGCATTATACTCTCCGGACAAAGAATTATCCATGCTTCAGGCAGGGTCCGTATTGACCGGCTCGACCACCAGGGTATCTTTGATACCCGGAGAAAAACCTATACTCATAAGCTCAGACTCATAAAAAATCCTTTCAATGAATAATGCAGATACACTCAATTTACAAACTTACGGAGAAGCCTTCCGCCCGGTTATTTATTTGACCGTTGTCATTTTCATTCTGCTCCTGGCTTATGTTATTATACGGATCAAACAAAAAAAAAATCTCCGAAGGATGCACCTGGACAGAAGAAACAAAAGACTGCTCAGATAATGTTTACCTATAAATATCCCCGTCCGTCACTCACTGCTGACAGTATCGTCCTCTGCCGGAAAGAGGAACGTAGATTCATTTTGTTGATACAACGGGCTTATGAACCATTTAAAGGAAAGTGGGCTTTGCCCGGAGGGTTTATGGAGATGGGCGAACAATTGAAAGATACAGCCCGTCGTGAGTTACAGGAAGAAACCGGTATTGTTGCAGGAAGAATGACCTTTGCAGGTATGTTTGACAAACCGGACAGAGATCCCCGTGGACGCACCATAACGGCTGTTTACCTGACTCGTTTGGAAAAGTGTGGGGAAGTGCACGCCGGAGATGATGCCGGCAAAGCCAGATGGTTTTCTCCGGACAACTTGCCGGAACTGGCCTTCGATCACAAGGAAATTCTGAAAAAGATCCTGGGAACGATGATCGTTGGTTGATAACAGACAAGTCACGCTTTCATCTTTATTTTACCTGTAGTTGGTTACCGGTTCTTATTACTTCTGCCTTTATATTATCATCCCGGCACCCACAGTGTTGTTGGTAGCTTCATCTATAAGGATCAGGCTGCCTGTTACGCGGTTGATCCGGTAAGAATCATAGAACAAAGGTTTGGTGGTTCTGATATGCACCCTGGCGATTTCATTCAGAGTCAGAGACTTATCTCCATATTTTTTATCCAGGGTATTGATATCAATTTTATAAGATACATCGGTAATCATGCATCGCAGGTCGTTGGTGGTATGTTTCAGATAATATTTCCCTCCCGGTCTCATTGGCGTCTCATTCAGCCAGCAGAGCATCAGGTCTATTCCATCTCCTGTCTGAGGTTTTTTGTTCTCACCTGTGATCATGTCTCCCCGGCTTATATCTATGTCATCGTCCAGGGTCATCAGTACAGACTGAGGAGCAAAAGCTTTGTCCAGTTTCCGGTCCATTATTTCGATCGTATGAATGTAGCTGGTCAACCCCGATGGCAGGACTCTGACAGGATCTCCCGGTTTAAAAACGCCGCTGGCGATTCTTCCGGCATATCCCCGGAAATCGTGATATTTATCACTTTGGGGACGAATAACGTATTGCACCGGAAAGCGCTGGATGGTGTGGTTATAATCACTGCTGATATGAATTGTTTCCAGCAGATATAACAGTGTCGGGCCTTCATACCAGGGAGTTCTCCCTGACCTGTCAACAACATTATCGCCAAACTTTGCACTAATGGGAACAAACCGCACATCCTGAATATCCAGTTTTCCGGCCAGATTTTTAAATTGCGTCAGTATATCGTCGAACACTTTTTCACTAAAATCCACCAGGTCCATTTTATTGACACAAACGATCAGGTGAGGGATCCGGAGCAGCGAGGCAATATAAGCGTGCCGGATGGTCTGTTCCAGCACCCCATGCCGGGCATCCACAAGGATTACTGCCACGTTGGCTGTAGAAGCTCCGGTCACCATATTTCTGGTATATTGTACATGACCGGGGGTATCGGCAATAATAAATTTTCTTTTGGGTGTGGCAAAATAACGGTAAGCTACATCAATGGTAATGCCCTGCTCTCTTTCAGCACGCAATCCGTCTGTCAATAAGGCAAGGTTGACTTCCTCAGCCCCGGCTCGTTCACTGGCCCGTTCTATGGCCTCCATCTGGTCTTCAAAAATAGCTTTACTATCGTACAACAACCGCCCGATCAGGGTACTTTTCCCATCATCCACACTCCCTGCCGTCGTGAAACGGAGCAGTTCCATATTTAAATATCCTTTTGTCAGATCTGACATACTATGTATTTTTTGTTTTTACTCGTTTTGCTCGTGTCATTCAATAGTCATTTGTTC
>CAYLJE010000072.1:1232-12365 GCA_964383915.1 uncultured Rikenellaceae bacterium | reverse complement strand
AGGACGGCTGGATTTTACCAGTCAGCATCTGGATGTTAACCGGTTAATGCCATCTGCGGGGGGAGATACTATTGCTCAGGATACTATACCGACAGAGTTGACTGTGGTGGATATCCCGGAACGGACAGACCTGGTTTTTCATGTACACACGGGAAAAGTAAAATACGGAAACATGGAAGCCCGGCATGTGGCGGGAGATATCCTGGTTAAAGACAAAAAAGTGATCCTGAAAAATATTTCACTGGATGCTATGAACGGGAAGCTGAAAATGAAAGGGGAATATGACACGGATAAACCGGGAGAACCCCGCATAGCCCTGACGATGGATATGCAGAATATTGGAATCCCGGAGGCATATAAATCCTTGGTAACGGTTAGAAAACTTGCTCCTTTTGCTTCGGGCCTTCATGGGCGTGTCTCATCAAAATTGAACTATTCCGGGATATTGGATCAACATATGATGCCGGTATTGCATACCGTAAACGGATATGGAAAACTTCAGTCAGATGAGGTTACCGTAGTATCTGCCGGGGTGTTTGAAAAAATCAAAGGGTTGCTTAAACTAAATCCCCGATATACCAATACTTTTAAAGACCTGAACCTGTCATTTAATATCGAAGACGGAGTGGTCCATGTAAAGCCGTTTCATACAAAAGTGGGTAATATTGATATGACGATCTCCGGAGAACAGGGACTGGATCAGTCTGTACAATATGTTTATAAAATCATGATACCACGGAAAGATATAGGCGTTGAAACCGATAATATGATCTCAGGCCTCTATCAAAAGGCTGCCCGGGAGGGACTTGATTTAAAACCTTCAGAAACCATTACGCTGACAGCCCTGATCACGGGGACAGTAACAAATCCGAAAGTGAAACTGGATCTGGCCAATCAAGTGAAATTGGGAGTTGTCACTGTTAAAAAAGCAGTGAAGGAAACAGTTGAGAAGGAGGTGAAAAAGAAAGTGCAGCAAGTGCAGAAAGAGGTGGATCAGGAAAAAGAACAGTTGAAAAAAGAAGCCGGTGAGAAAGCAGACCATTTTCTGGCTGAAGCAAAAAAAACATATCAGAAAACTTTGCAAAAAACCAAGGAAGAACGTGATAATATTTATAAAAAAGCTGATAAAATAGAAAGGGAAACCTCCGGCACAATAATGCACAAACTACAAGCCAAAGCTCAGGCGAAGGCCATGAGGAAAGGAGCTGATATTGCTTACGGGAAAGCAGTAAAACTTGCTGATGAACAATATAAGAAAGCAGTTAAAAAAGCCGGAGAGATACGGAATAGCTGGAAGAATTTGTAGAATCCCTGAAGTTTGAAGTGACTAAAAAAAAGCCTCCGGAGGGAGACTTTTTACAGGCATCTGTCCTTTCGGACGAATATTAGTATTTCCTTTCTTTGATACGTGCTTTTTTTCCACGCAGGGTGCGAAGATAGAAAATACGTGACCGGCGGACTTTCCCGCGTTTGTTGATATCTATTTTATCAATAAAAGGCGAGGCTACCGGAAAAATACGTTCCACGCCAATGTTTCCGGACATCTTACGTACAGTAAATGTTTCGGTATGTTTAGATCCGCGGCGCTGGATCACCACTCCTCTGAATTGCTGAATACGTTCCTTGTTTCCTTCCTTAATTTTATAGTAAACCGTGATGGTATCTCCGGCTTTGAAATCAGGATAGTCTTTTTTTACGGCGAACTCTTCTTCGACAACTTTCATTAAGTCCATGATTCCCTGTTTTTTTAGTAAAAATATTGTTTCAAAAACGAGCGCAATTTTACGAATAATTTTTGAATTATCATACCGGATGATTAAAAAACTTTTTCACTGACCTAATGATTCGACAGGTTCTTCAAAGTATTCAAAGGTGTCGGTAATATCCGGATAGACGCCGTTAATTTTATTACTACGTCCATTTTATTAACATGATTGAATGTTTTGGAGTAAAACGAACAGGCAAGAAAATGGCAGGGCAATGAAAAACAAACAAGCGCTTCTTAAAGATTGTTTTGTCCTAATGCCTCTTCGGCATACTTGTGTCCCAGGTCAAGGATATCTTGCGCTTTGAAAAAGTCATATGTGCCGAAAGAAGAACGGGGAATGTTTATCAGGATGTCGGGAGGATATTTTTCAATACTCAGTTGACCAAGACGTCCCAGCATTAGTTCGATGGTGGTGGTAAGCAGATTGAAATAACCCATGTGAGATTTTTTTCCCTTTTTCAGCTGGATGGAAAGCATTTTATCAAAGACATGTTGTTTTTTCCGGGTTTCCTGCTCTCTCTCTTTTTGGGCTTTTGTTTTTACCATCGGAGTATATGGAATCATTGCATTTACATTGACGACGACCAGCAAATCTCCCTGTGAGCGTTGGACGAAGTCAGAAGGGACCGGGTTTAATACGCCCCCGTCCACAAGCATAGCATCCTGATAGGGCACAGGAGTAAAGACGGTTGGGATGGCAATAGAAGCACGGATGGCCTGGTACAGGTCACCGTGGTCGAATACGACTTCTTTTTTATGGATAATATCAGTAGCCAGTGCTTTGTAATGGATCTCCAGATCTTCAATATTATGGTCAGGGACAAGGGACCTGAGCAAATTAAGGATTTTGTCTCCTTTAACCAGGCCGGAGGTACTGAATGAGAAATCCAGAAATTTAATAATGTCCAACTTATCCAGGGAGAGTAATAATTCGGTGAATTTGTCCAGACCTCCGGCAGCATAAATCCCGCCTACCAGCGCACCCATGGAGGAGCCTGCAATAGAGGAGATGGTAAAATCACGTTTCAACAGTTCTTCGATAACGGCAATATGGGCAATGCCCCTGGCTCCACCACTTGATAAAACCAATGCAACTTTTTTAGGGTTCATGATAATGTTTTTATATAGCTACGTGCTGTTTTGTGTTGTCTGGGATTGTAGTCCTTCCACAAAGCTTGTACTTTGGCGTTGTTTTCAAGTTCACGATTGGTTTCGATAAATTTTATATTGTTTCTGATCAGACTTTCCGCAATTTGTTCAAAGATTATTGCGTTAATTCCCTTGTTTTGATATTTGGGATCAATGGCGATCAACAAAAAATCTACCGTATCATTTTTCTTCAGAACCTTCATTATTCGTATTATTCCGAAAGGGTAGATTTTCCCTTTGGATCTTTTCAATGCTTTTGACAATGACGGTATGGTGACCCCAACGCCTATCAGGTGATCATCTTTATCCAGGATAAACGATGAAAAATCCGGTGTGACCAGGGGTAAAAATTCTTTACTGACCTCTTCTACTTGTTGAGGATTCAACTCCGTAAAACCATACAGGCCATTGTATGCTTTATTGATCAAATTAAAAAATGACTTTATGTACCGCATCATTTCTTTTTTGGAAGAAAATCTGGCTTCATGTACCTGATAGCGTTTGCGTATTAATTCAGCACCCCGTATCACTTTTTCTGGCAGGACGGGAGGCACCATAATTTGAAATTCCACCCAGTCTATCTCTTTTTTATAGCCTGCTTCCCGAATCATTTCATCATAATAAGGATAATTGTAATGGGCAAAAGATGTGGGTGTTTCCTCAAAGCCATTGATCAATACCCCTGAAGCATCAAAGGAAGTAAATCCCAACGGTCCGTGCATAATAACCATTTTTTTTTCACGGGCCCAGTTTTCCACAGTTTGCAGCAATGCCTTTACCACTTCAACATCTTTGATAAAGTCCAGCCATCCAAAACGGGCATAAGAGGTTTTGTGGAAATCGTTATACTTATAATTGATGATCCCTGCCACACGGCCTACTACTTTGTTCCTGTGATAAGCCAGCCAGTATTTGGATTCACAAAATGTAAAAGCAGGATTGCGGGTATTTGAAAGTGTCTTTCTCTCATTCCGGTGAAGTGGAGGGATAAAATATTCACAATCTTTGTATAACTTTTCAGGAAACAAAATGAACTTTTTTATATCTTTTTTTGTAGTAACTTCTTTGATATCAGGTTTCATATAATCTGGTAGATTTGATTACTTGCATTCTTTGTGGGTTCCCCTCCCGGCGTAAACGGACAAAAAAGTTAATGCCTGTAAATATATGATACTTTTTAATGCGAACAAAAAAGCCAGGGACATAAATATTTACGCTGATAAAGGACTGTTTCCTGCATATATGTCACATTCTTCCGTGCCGGATGATAGAAATAAGCAACCAGAAACCCATAATACCTGATACCAGGAAGCCGGCAACGCCTATCACAGGAATGTCTTTATAGAGCGGAGGGATTTTCGTGAAAGTTATCAGAGAAGAGCCGATGATTATGGCCGCAAGAACAATGGCAAATGAGACACGATTACTGATCTGATGGTTAGAAGTGATTAAATTTTCCAGTCCCTGGTGCCGTATATCCAGATGTACCTGATCTTTTTTTATTTTTTCCAGAAAATCACGGATCTCGTAAGGCAGGTCACGTAAGAGCTGAGAGGTTTCTTCAAGTGATGAATAAAGCTCTTTGGACAATCTGCTTACTTTCAGCCGTTTTCTGAGCATTTTCTTGAGATATGGCATCATTTGTTTGGATACCTTGAAGTCAGGATCAAGTTTTTCGCCGGTGGCCTGTAAAAGAATAACCGTCCTGCCGAGGAGATAAAAATCTGCAGGAATAATCAGATTATTGTCAGGGAAAAAGGAAACTGCGTCGTTGATGAGGGAGGTGATATCAATCTGATTCAATGAAATAAAGAAATAACGATCGATAATCTCAGTAATTCGCAATTCCATTTCCGACTTGTTGATCAATCCATTGTTTTCGCATAATCGCAGGATGCTCCTGATAATCTTGTCTGTATCACGCCGGAGAGCTCCTTCGAGAATAGAAAAAAGAAGCTCCCGTGTAAGGCGGGTCAGATATCCCATCATACCATAATCTATAAAACAGATAACCTGATCCGGCAGTATCATGATGTTGCCGGGGTGTGGGTCGGCATGAAAAAACCCGAACTCGAAGATCTGTTTCAGAACCAGATCGCTGCCACGTCTGGCAATAATTCCGGGGTCCATTCCCTGCTTCTTAATCTCTGTAAGGTTTGATACTTTGATGCCGGGAATAAATTCCATGGTTAGGATCCGTTTCGAGCTGTATTCCCGGTAATACCGGGGCACATAAATGACAGGATCGCCTTTGAAGAGAGCAGCAAAATGATCAATATTAGACCCTTCGATGCTGAAGTTCAGTTCTTTACGTATAGAACGCTCAAATTCTTCAACAATTTTTGCGACATTAAAATATCTGCTTTCTGCCACATGTTTTTCCAGCATGGTAGCCAGATGAAACATGATTTCCACGTCTGTTTTAATAATGTGTTCTATGCCGGGTCGCTGGATTTTGACAATAACTTCTTCTCCCCCCCTGAGTTTAGCCCGGTGTACCTGGGCTATAGATGCAGCGGCAACAGGCTGGGGGGTGAAGACCGGAAAAATTTCTTTTAATGATTTTCCCAATTCTTTTTCCACAATCCGGATGGCTTCTTCTGCAGGGAAGGGTTTGACAGCATCCTGCAGTTTTTCCAACTCTGCAATGAGTTCTTGCGGTATCAGGTCGGGACGGGTACTCATGATCTGTCCCAGTTTGATAAAAGTAGGCCCCAGTTCTTCTAATACCTTGCGTATGCGCTCCCATCGTGATAATTTCAATACGCTTTGATCCGCTTGTCTGAATACAAGTTTCCTTCCGAAATCAATGACCGTTTCCAGTTTCAAGCGGGCTATTACATCAGCAAATCCATATTTTACCAGGACGGTTATAATTTCCCTGTACCGTTTTACATACCGGTATGTCTGACCGATTCCCCCGGTTTTTTTAATCATGCGCTTTTGCCTGTTTTCTCAACCAATAGTTTTTCTACCTTGGCCAGGCGTTTTTCAATTTTTTTTAGTTCTTCCTGTGTTGCCAATCCTGATTTTTTCATAGCGGTATTGACCTCAGTGTCAATTTTCTTTTGCAGTTCATTCTTTACTTCCTCAGACTGTTTGAGTAAGTCATTTAGAAGATTTCGTGCTTCCGTTTCGGAAAGATTTGCTTCTTTTGCTGCCTTTTTGGCATATTCTTCAATCTTTTCTTTGGTCAACAAACCAATACCAACACCGGTTAAAATTCCTTTTTTAAGTAAATCAAACATAATTACCTCCTTTTTAATTGGTTATCATAAATACTACACTATCATTCGACAAGAATTGTACCATTAAAAGAATAGCCACAGATGACCCAACGATTACATCCCGATTACTTTGATCTCAGTGCGGCGGTTGGCTGCTCTGCCACTATCGGTTTCATTGGTCTGTTCAGGTTGGGTTTCTCCGTATCCCTTGTAAGAAAGTCTGTTTTTTTCAATACCATGATCTATGAGATACTGGTAAACCACACGGGCACGTTGGGCGGATAGTTCCTGGTTATATTGGTTACTTCCTTTATTGTCAGTATGTCCTCCGATCTCGACTTTCAGTTTTGTGTTTTTTATCAGAAACGTGCGCAATTGCTCCAGCTCCGATATACTTTCCGGTTTAAGTTTATACGAATCGAAAGCAAAGAAGATGTTCCGAAGTACCATTGTCTGTCCTACAAGTATTGGATGTAACGGGACATCTTTGATATAAGGATGGGCAATCTCATGTAATACTTTTAACGGGAAATGATCCGAGTAAAAGAGGTACCCGTCTTTTGACACGTTCAAAGCATAATCATGATTGGTTGGAATGCATACCAGGAAATTTCCGTTTCGTCCGGACTCAATATCCATGGCGGTTTTGTTATCTTCCAGGTTGATCAGTATAATATGTGCCTGTAATGGTCTTTTTGTAATAGCATCGTATATTTTTCCTTTCATATAAGTGACAAACCGTGGTCGTGCTTCAGGATATAATTTAAAGGAATAAATATCTTTTCCTTTCCCTTTTTCACGGTCTGAGGAAAAGTAGGCAGTATTTCCCTCGGTATTTACAATCATTCCAATTTCATCACCGTAGGTATTGATAGGATACCCCAGGTTTTTAGGCTCAGACCAGGAGTTGTCCTGTTGCCGGCGGGAAATAAACAGGTCAAATCCTCCGAAACCGGGATGACCATCGGAAGAAAAATAAAACGTTTGGTTATCATTATGGATGAAAGGAGACATCTCGTTGCCTTCCGTATTGACTCTGTCACCGGCATTTACCGGTAGTTGCCAATGGCCATTCTTAAATTGGCTGTACCAGATATCCATTTTACCAAAACCCCCCGGACGGTTACTGACGAAATACAATGTTTTTCCATCAGCGGAGATAGAGGGTTGTGCCTCCCAGTATTTACTGTCAATGAGTGGACCAATATCTTCCGGAGAGGTCCAACCCGGGTTTTGTCTATAGGAACGGTAGATATCACAGCGGCCCATCCCGTCCGGACGGTTACAGGCAGTAAAATACATCATACTCCCATTGGCAGAAAGGGATTGTGCCCCCTCATTCTGTCGCGTGTTAATCGGAGGCCCCAGAGGCTTACGGGGGATCCATCCCGTATCATTCTTGTGTGATATATAGAAATCTTCCTGATATCTTTGTTCTTCAAAATTGCCCATCCGCTTTTTCCCCCCGGGAACGAGTACGGTAAATACAAGTGTTTGTTCATCTGCTGTAAGAGAAGGCCAGTATTCATCTAACTTTGAGTTAATGGACGGACCCAGGTTAACGGGATGGAAGCTTACGGGATGTTGGATCCCCTTGATGGCAAACCGGCAGTTAATGATGTCTTTTGCGGCTTTTTTAATAACCCTCGGATCGTTGTTAGGATAACCTAAAAAAGAAATAAGATGTTGCAGGGCCTTTTCATACCTGCCGGTTCTGAACTCCAGTCTGCCCAGGTTATACATGGCATTCGGGAAGAAAGAAGAATCGATGGAAACAATGGCCTGATAGGCGGCAATGGCTTTGTCACGCTGTTTTATATCCGTATTGATTTCAGCTTTAAGTAATTGAGCTTCTATGAAAAGGGAATCACTTTTTAGAGATTCTTCAATGGTTTGGGCAGCCTTTTTATAATCCATCAGAAAATAATAACGCTTGGCATCATTATAATATTTCAAGGCTTTTCTGGAAGTAGTATGCAGGGAATTGATTTGTCCCTTTCCGGTTATAGCCGGTAAAAAACAAATCATTGTTATAGCGATAAGATATTTGAAAAATAAATGTTTCAATGCTTTTCCCTGTTTTTGGTTTAAAAACGTATAAAGTTATGCATTTATTCCTTATTTTTCTGTATAAATCAGGGAATGTGCATGAACTTATGGGCTTGCAGGGAAACACGCCATCGGGGATTCTTCTTTACATAAGCGATAATTTCCGGAATGATCTGTTTATAGCGGCTCCATTCGGGTTGTAAAAAAAGGTGACAATACGGATGAACAAGTTTGGCATTTTTTTCAGCCCATGTAAAATCCCGGGTTGTCTGGACAATTACTTTCAGTTCATCGGCACGGGTAAGTGATTCTGGTAAAGGTGGTTTATTGCTTTTTGGGGATAGACATATCCAGTCGAAGATGCCATGCATGGGATGGGCTCCCGAAGTTTCAAGATAGATAGTGAAATCGTGTTTTTTCAGTAGAGAGGTCAGGTAAGTGAGATTATACATCAGGGGCTCGCCTCCGGTGATGACAATGTCTTTTGATCCTGATCCGATAGCCCATTCCACAATCTTTTCCGTCTTGATGAGGGGATGAATAGCCGGATCCCAGGAGTACTTTGTATCACACCATTCACATCCGATATCACAGCCGCCCAGACGAATAAAATAGGCGGCTTTGCCCATATGATACCCTTCTCCCTGAATGGTATGGAAGTGTTCTGCAAGGGGAAGCTTGTGCCCCGTATCCATGGCCTGTTGATCTGATGCTTTTAGTGTCTTCATATACTTGTTTAATTCCCCACAAAAATAGTAAATTTGAAGGGTTATAATTTTTTGATGATTTAATTTCGTTTGATGATGAAGAATAAGTTACTGTATAACAATGTGATGAAATCTGTTTTTTTGACTGTGATAACCCTGTTTTTTTTCTTTTTTGATTCTTGTACCTTCACTGCAAAAAAAGGAAAATGGGTTGCTGAGGCTCCGGCAGATACCTTGCTTACAAAAATAAATGTAAATGGGAAAACAGTGATTCCAAATGGTCGTTTCATTACCCCTTACGGGAAATCTTTTGTGGTAGCTCCTCATCCTTTTGGGTTGACGCTCAGCGAGGACGGTAAGATTGCGGTTACGGCCAATTCAGGGGTCAGACCACTTTCCATATCTATTCTTCGTAAGATAGATTCCGGTCATCCGGATATTTTGCAGATTCCGCCGGACATATCCACTATAGTTTTGGAAGTATCTTTAAAACTTTCTGGAATATCCTTGGAGTGCCTTATCTGAATGAATATGATGCTACGGCTACGGATATGGCTGATATGTTTACTGACAAACCTGATTTTACACCGTATAATGTCCTGCCTGTGGATCCACGGATATTTGACCCTGAAAAAGCATTATCACCACTGGATGAACATTTTAACTGGGAAGCTGTGAAAAAAAGTCCTGTAATGGATAATGTGGAAGATATGGTGAAGGACAGTAAAGAAAAAAAAGAGTACAGGACGGAAGATCAGAAAAAAGCAGAAGGCAAAAGTAAAGGAGGTAAATTAGAAATAAACGTAAGGGCGCAAAATATTGCGCCCAAAAAATAGGGCCAGGTTGTGACCGGTCCACGGAAACGGTATTATTACACCGTGTACTCACCTCATCCCTGCCGGCCTCTCAGGACGGACACAACAACCGTTGACATTTCATTTTTGGTTTTATAAGCAGATGTAAAGACTGGTCACAGGTAAAATAATTCCATGACCAGTTAAGGAAGATAAAAAGTTAGAGCTGCATCAAAACAAAATAGTCATGAAAAAACAAAAACCTGACAAGAAATGATTCGTTTACTTATTTTGTTTCAAAACGAAGTGTATTGAAATTAACGGCCTGTTAAAATAAAATTATAATTACCCGACCCCACAGAAAATGTAATGCGATCTTTCTCTTCCGTGGCATTGCTGATCCCTTCGGCGTTTGGCATGAAAGAGCGTTTTTCCCAAACCGTCCTGCCGCTTTCCGTAACGGTTATATTTTTCCACCCCATCATTGGCAGGCTGACGGAAGCATTGCTGTTGGCAGGAACCTCAACATGCAAAACGACTTTATGGGGAGACTGGTGCCATTCCGAAACGACCGGGCCATAAACCGATTTGACTGAGGCCTTTACAAAGGATAAGCCTACAGGGATAAAGGGTTGAATACGTATGTGCTTATACCCTGCGGTGGTTTGCCCGTCCATGGGGGAACGAATCCCTGCCAGGTATTTGTACAGGAACTCCGACACGGTGCCGAACATCTGATGATTATGGGAGTGTGTGCCATCCCATTCTTCCCACAAGGTGGTGGCACCCTTTGACAGCCAGTAACCGTAGCCGGGATAAGTGCGCCGGGTAGCTATGGTATAGGCCACATCATTTCGGCCGGCCCGGGCCAACACCGGCCACAGGTATTTGGTGCCGATGATGCCGGTATTCAGGTGTCCGTTATGTGTGATCATGATGTCGTCGGCCAGATCCTGTATGGCCTGTTCACGATATGCTTTAGGCACAAGGTTCAACGACAGCGCCAGCACCTGATAGGTTTGATAAAGCGAGTCGGTTCCAAAAAAATTGGTTTCCGGGTTAAAAAATTTTCCGATGAATGCCTGTTTGATCGTATCGGCCAGGGCTGTATATCTTCCGGCATCTGCCTTATGACCGAGTACCCTTGCAATTTTTGAAAGCGTTAAAGCATCCATGTAAAAGTAGGCCGTGTTGACCACCGGATGGTTAGGACCGTCCGACTGTCCCGGGGCGCACCACTCACCCAGCGAATCCCAGTATCCTCCGAAAGCATTGATAATGAATGGCTCAGCCGGGTTGGCATCAGTCCTTGCCAGGTGATAAAGATAAGCCAGGTATTTTTTCATGGTCACGTAATGAGACGCCAGGACGGTTGTATCGGCATAATAGCGGCACATCCACCAGGGGATCAGGACATAGGCGCTGCCCCAGGCGATCCC
>CAYLJE010000072.1:0-1132 GCA_964383915.1 uncultured Rikenellaceae bacterium | reverse complement strand
CCCCTTCAGAGTGTAGTCGGTCCACACCCGGGCGTGATAGGCGAACTTCGTGCTAAGTCGGTCGCCGGATTCCAGAGGTTTGGGGAAAAGCGAGTCGTTGAGGGTCTCGGCGCCGCGTATGCGAACGGTTACACCCCGGTTTCCTTTTACCCGGATACGCCACCACCCGGCAAAGTTCTGTCCCAGGTCAAACAACGTAACCCCGGGCTCAGGATATGTTACCGCAACAGGTTCAATCGTCTGAACGACTTTTATCGGGGGCATGAGCTGTGATTTCAGGATCACACCGGGATCTTCGGCAAGCCTGACACCGGCCCATCGCGAATCATCAAAACCCGGCGAAGCCCATCCGGTTTGTTCCAGTCTTGCATCATAGTCTTCCCCGCCATATACATGGTTAAAGGTGATCGGACCGGAAGAAGATTTCCAGGATCCGTCCGTAACGATAAGGCTTTTGCTTCCGTCTGCATAGGTGATGTTAAGCTGCATAAGAGCCCGCGGGGTGAGGGTGCGCGGTTTATGCCCGCTCCAGCCGTATCGGCCTTTGACGGAAACAACCCGGTAGGTTCCGTTTCCCAGGATGATTCCCAAAGCATTCTTCCCCTGCTTTAACAGGTCTGTGACGTCATAGGTTGCATAGAGCACCCTTTTCCTGAAATCGGTCCTGGCTGGGTCCAGCACATGATCCCCTGTTTTTTTCCCGTTCAGGTATAGTTCGTATTGCCCCAGACCGGTAACGTACACCCAGGCAGCATGTATTTTTTTTTCTACGGTAAATTCTTTTCTCAATAAGGGAGATGAAATAGATGTGTCACCGGCTGTTATCCATCTTGCCTTCCAATCTGAGTGACTGAACAGTCCTGTCTGAAACCAAGCTCCCCGACCCGGGATGGTCTTATGTCCTTTCTCATCCCACACTTGTACTTGCCAGGTATATTTTTTACCGCTTACCAGGGGAAGCCCCTGATAGGTGATGTTGGCGGACTGGTTTGAGAGCACTTCACCGGAGTCCCAGACCTTTTCTTTCTTGCCTGACGGGCCGGTCACGATGATCCGGTAGGCAGATTGTGACAGACCACGCCGTTTGCCTGTAATGATCCATGAAAACCGGGGAAGCGGTACATCTACCCCC
>CAYLJE010000071.1:0-12566 GCA_964383915.1 uncultured Rikenellaceae bacterium | reverse complement strand
AGCGGAAACCGGTACAGAATATGAGTTAACGGGAGGAACAATCACGGTAAAAACCCCTGGAAATAATACCTACGAATTCACCTTCAATCTGACTACGAAAGATGGGAAAAAAGTTACGGGCTATTTCAAGGCACAACTTCTCCCTGCCAGCTTTGGTAGTAGTGAAAAATCCTTGTACATAAACCCGCTTTATTTAAACTGACAGGTTTATTCATTAAAAAAAACGCCACGTAATGTGGCGTTTTTTTTATACCAATCCCCGGTTACAGATCTATGGGTTTATAATCCTTAAAGGGAGTAATCCCTGCTTTTTCAACCCCCTCCCGGTATTTCTTCCATTCTGTATCAAAGAAGTGGTTGATTCTGCTTACGGTCTCATTAATCACTTTATCAGCTTGTTCCAAAGAAAGTTTCTGGGTGGCATTCAATGGTTCGATTTCATAGATAGCAGAATATAATCCGCGTATCTTCGACGTTACAAGATTCGGATCCCTGTATATCCCCTGAATATTTTCTTTAGGAAACAGGATTGACGAGATGGCTTTAAGAGAGTCCCCTACCTCTTTACTTATTTTTTTAAGATCCTTTACCTTGTCTGTTTTCTTTTGCGGGATCATTTTCTGCACGGTCAACATGGTGGTTTTACATTCTTTGATGCGGTCCATTCCTTCGGCCAGGGCTTCCATTTTTCTCAATACGGGTCTTACCAGCGCCTGGTTCTCCTTCATCGCCTGAATACTGATCTTCATTCTCGGATCAGATTTCACTGTCAACATCGTTGAGTCGCTGTGATTCTGATAGCTAAAGACAAGTTTATAAATCCCGGGAAGCACATATCCTCCCCCGCCTCTTTGGGGAGATCCGGGTTTAGGCCCGGGACTACCAGGAAAACGATATCCTTTTCTATCAAGGCCCCAGGAAAAACGGTTCATGCCGGTCTTAGGTACACGCATCAGGATTCTTACGGTATCTCTATCCTGATCAATTATATATATCTTAACCTTCCTGGCTTTTGCAAAAGCAGGATTCATTCCGCCACGGTTTCCACCACGGCCATACATCATAGAACGCATGCCTGATGAACTGTTGATATTCACTTTATCAGCATTTGGGTCTCCTTTTTTCACCGAGAAGGTGATCATGGCACCGAATGGTCTGTTCTCACCGCGGAAATAAGAATCCCCTCCGGCAAACAATCCGGGGGCACTTTTACGGCTCACCTCATAGGCTACCGGCGGATTAAACACATGTATGGGATCATCCAGAATTTTTATTCCCTCATGTGCAAGTGCCCGCAAGGGCCTGATATCATCCAGTATATAGGCCGCTCTTCCGAAGGTACCGAGTACCAGGTCATACTCTCTTGGATGGATAACCATGTCCATGGTAGATACTCCTGCAGGATAACCATTGGTCCAGTGTGTCCAGTTTTCGCCACCGTCAATACTTACATATAATCCATTTTCCGTACCCAGAAACATGAGTTTCGGTTCTACAAGATCCTGGACAAAGGAAAGCACGTATCCAAAAACATCCTTCTCATCTACCATTCTTTCCCATGACTTCCCAAAGTTGGCAGTATGATATAAATAAGGAGAATAATCCATCCTGCGGTAATCATTCACCACAACAAATGCTTCTCCTGCATTGTACTTCGATGCCTGTATCTGTGGAATCCAGCTACCTGCACGCACATCTTTCAGTTTGCTGCTGAGGTTGGTCCATGTCTTTCCCCCATCCTGTGTGAGCTGTAGATTGCCATCATCCGTGCCGGCCCAGATCACTCCCTGTTGCACAGGACTGGGAGCAATAGCAAGGATCGTCTCATAATTCTCAGCTCCTGTAACATCATAGGTCAGCCCACCGCTCTTAAGTTGTTTCAATTTAGAAGTATCATTCGTAGTCAGATCCGGTGATATTATGGTCCAGGTATTTCCATTGTCAGTGCTTTTATGCAGGTATTGACTACCAAAATAGATGGTATTCTGATCAAAAGGATCCCCTGAGATGGCAGCATTCCAGTTAAAACGCAATGTTTTTCCGTGGGGATGAACGGGTCGTATATTCTTTGTGTATCCTGTTACGAGGTCCACCCTGCCGACATATCCCTGTTGTGACATAGCATAACAATACCGTGGATTTCCTTCGTCCGGGACTACATCGAAGCCATCCCCGCCAAATAAGTCATCCCAATAAGTATTGATAATCCCTCCTCCGGCCCATACATAAGCCGGTCCTCTCCAGGAGCCATTATCCTGCATACCTCCGTACACATGATAAGGCAGGTCCATATCCACACTGATATGATAAAACTGTCCTACGGGAAGATTTTGTACAAAGCGCCAGGTCTCCCCCCTGTCATAGGTTATAGCCATGCCCCCATCGTTCCCTTCAATCATAAAATCAGGATTATCCGGACTGATCCACCAGGCATGATGGTCGGGATGAATATCCCGGCTTATCAACGGTTGAAAGGTCTTTCCCCCGTCCTCACTGACATTCACACGGGAGAACAAAGTATATACCCTGATTTCATTTTTAGGATCCACATGGATATCCGCATAGTAAAAAGGTCTGTCTCCAATATTCTTTGTTCCCCTCAGCTTCCAGATCTTTCCCCCGTCTTCAGAACGATATAATCCGTTTTTCTTTGATTCTATAAAAGCATACACATAATCCGGATTACTACGGGCAATAGCCAGCCCGATGCGTCCCAGTTCTCCTTTAGGCAAGCCGTCTTTTCCCGTCAGTTTCTTCCAGGTATCGCCTCCGTCATAGGTAACATACAGTCCGGATCCCGGACCCCCTGATTTAAAGAACCAGGGCCACCGCTGATGTTGCCACATGGCCACAAATAATTTCTTCGGATTGGATGGATCCATGATCATATCCCCCACACCGGTCAGTTCATTTACAAACAGTATTTTATCCCAGGTCTTCCCTCCGTTTACCGTCCGGTAAAGGCCACGTTCCTTCTGCGGTCCCCAGGGTGAACCAATGGCTCCCACATATACCACATCACTGTTCACAGGGCTCACGATAATCCGGTAAATATTCCGGGTTTTCTCCAGTCCCATAAGCTGCCAGGTGTCTCCTCCATCCAAGGAGCGGTATAATCCGTAACCGGAAGACAGGGAGTTGCGCGGGTTTCCCTCACCGGTTCCCACCCAGATAACATCAGGGTTACGCTGGTCTATGGCAATGGCACCGATGGACATTACCTTTTCTTTATCAAAAACAGGCTCCCACTTCACTCCTTTGTCTTTGGAACGCCATAATCCACCGGAGGCAGTACCTACAAACAGTATCTCGGGATTTTTCAGATTTACATCAATGGCAGTCACTCTGCCACTCATACCTGCAGGGCCAATACTCCTGGGCTTAAGATCTTTTAACTTGCTCAGATCAAGCTGCTGCCCAAAAGCAACCATAGAAACCAAAAGACCAAAAATAGTAACGGTCAGAAATAAGATTTTTTTCATGCTTTTAAATTTAGATTAATGATAATAATAGGTATCTTTGATATATTTGATATACTTTTAAATGCTTTACTAATTTTATTTGACAAATTAAAATATAATTTTATTCCCTTTAAACCTCTAATATGTTTAACAAAATGAAAAATAGTCAAAAAATTATTCCTTTTATAATCATTACGTTTTTTATTTCCATCATTTTTTCTGTTCAGGGCTGTACGCATCCGTCCCTGAAAAAAACTAATGGGATACCCCATGAAACCTTTAAGCTCAACAACCAACTGGCCAGAGGGATAAACCTCGGCAATGCCCTGGAAGCTCCCCGTGAAGGAGACTGGGGTGTGGTTTTACAAGCCGATTACTTTACACGCATAGCAAAGGCCGGTTTCCAGACCGTTCGTATCCCCATACGTTGGTCAGCCCACACGGGTGATGTTCCTGCATACAAAATCGATCCTGACTTTTTTAATCGCGTTGACTGGGCTATCCACTTGCCTCTTGCCTCCTGTTCCTATTCTTCTCTCCCAAGGATAAAAATAGCCGGCCGTTTGTGCAAATCGGGGATGTCTTTTATCCACGCTTGAATGGTTCGTGTATGAATAAACTCTTTTGCTGTCGTCAGGTCAGCAGCGACACACAACAAAGTCTGATCATGGCAGGTAGCCAGGATATCCTGCAACAGATGATTATTACGATAGGGAGTCTCCATGAATATCTGGCTGGCACCCGTGCGATGCGCTTCCCGTTCCAGTTCCCTGATCTTCCGGATCCGTGCAGAACGGTCTTTTGGAAGGTATCCATGAAAAGCAAATTGCTGTCCATTGAGTCCGGAAGCCATCAAAGCCAAGAAAATAGAAGAGGGTCCTGTCAGAGGCACCACCCCGATACCATGCCTGTGACATAACTGCACCAGCATTCCCCCGGGGTCAGCTACCCCCGGTAATCCCGCCTCGGAGATCAAACCGGCCCTTCCTTCCTCCATTAATTCTTTCAATAACTCCTCTGTTTCTTTCAACGAGGTATGTTCGCTCAGCTCAAAAAAACGAAGGGAACCAATATCTCCGGAAAAACCGGAAGAGCTGATAAAACGCCGGGCCGTCCTTATATTTTCAACGAAAAAGAGATGCAGGCTATGTAATGTCTTTACGACCAACGGAGGCAGGTAACTGTTTACATTTTCTGCTCCCAGGGTACTGGGGATAAGATAGAGCTTTGTTTTGTTCATGAGGTTAAAAGTAGTAATTTTTTTTCGGCCCGGGTGATAATTTTCCCTACCTTTGCATCTGCCATAATCAAATGGAACCTATTGTGAGAATCACTTTTCTGGGGACGGGAACATCACAGGGGGTGCCGGTGATCGCCTGCCCCTGTCCGGTATGTCATTCCAGAGACCCCCACGATAAACGATTACGCACTTCCCTGCTGATAGAAACAAAATCAGCCAATGTGGTCATTGACTCGGGCCCTGATTTCCGCCAACAGATGCTCCGGGAAAATGTGCTGCATCTGGATGCTATTCTCCTTACGCATGAGCACAAAGACCATATCGCAGGTATGGACGACATCCGTGCTTATAACTTCCTCCAGAAAAAACCCATGGACATCTTTGCCGAACCCCGCGTTCAGCATGCTATCAAACAGGAATTTGCCTATATCTTCGCCGAATATAAATACCCCGGAATTCCGCAGGTTCACCTGCATACGATCGAAAACAATAATAACTTTAAAGTAAATGGTCTGACATTCATGCCTATCCGGGTTTATCATTACCGGCTTCCCATTTTTGGTTTTCGTTTCGGAGAGGTTACTTATATTACCGATGCCAAAAGTATTCCGGAAGCAGAAATGAAAAAAATCGCCGGTACCCGGATTTTAATCCTTAATGCCTTACGTAAGAAAAAACACCTGACCCATTTTAACCTGGCCGAAGCACTGAATATCGTAAAGATTATTAAACCCGAACAAGCTTATTTTACCCACATCTCCCACCTCATGGGGTTCCACCGGGAAGTACAAGCTGAATTACCCGACAATGTTTTCCTGGCCTATGATGGCTTGTCATTTAATATTTAATCTTTTTGTATCCATAAAACCCCAATTGGACAAAAAAATTTTAAAAAAAGAAACAGTGATGAAGGCTACAAAAAAAACCGGGGAACCCCGGTTTTTTCTTGTAGCCTTCATAGTTAAACTATGATTTGGTAGCTTCTGTACCTTTACCAAGAGCTGCAAAACCGGCGACCATAAAGAGAACGCCAACAATAGCGTCATTCCACATGTTTGCAGTATGTGCCTGAAGTGATGGGATGAAGGCTGCGACGATCAGCCACAGACCAACGATACCGGCAAGCCAGCCTTGCCAGGGTTTTGGTTTTATCATTAAAAATCCTGCGATTGCGACAATAACACCAACAATCAAATTATTCCACAAATTACCCGTTGGGGTAAAATTCAAAAAGGCAGCGATAAAAATCCAGATGCCTAAAATTCCGGTTGTCCACCCTTGCCATGTTGCTTTCATTTTAATTCCCTCCTTATTATTTTAGTTAAACATTTTAAAAATCACTATGGTAGTATCACATATCATGCCAAAGCATCTATATGTCTGTCTTTCTGATTACTATGAATTTTTACGTCTTCTTATATTTGGTCAAAACATAAAAAATTGAGGGGTGATAGTTCGCACTTTTTCTCCCAAAATAACAACCATCCCGTTTACAGTAGTTTAACTGCGCAATCGGATTTCGCACCAGGAAAAAATATGATATTCGTTTTGAGAAAGGATTATTTAAAATTATCCGGATTCAACTGGTGCTTCTTAATAAGGTTTTGGAGTTGTCTCCGGTCATATCCACTCTGCAAGGCAGCTTTTGAAATGTTCCCCTGTGATTGGGTCAACACATATTTTAGAAAATTATATTCAAGCTCGTCATCAATTTTCTGATATTTTATTTTTTTGGCTGTCTGTAGATCTTCTTTACTGGCAAGGATATTATCTTCGATGGTTTCTATTCTAACATTCTCCAGAAATTCCGAAGGAAGAGCATTTTTTGTTATGGCATTTTCGCTCGTAAAAAGCATCGCATGGATGATAATATTTTCAAGTTCACGAACATTTCCCGGCCAGTTATATTTTTCAAAAAGCTTCAAAACATCGCCATCGATATGATCCACTGATTTACCGATATCTGTTTTATGCTTTTCTAAAAAATAATGAGCCAGCAATGGAATATCATCCTTCCGTTCCCGCAGCGGTGGAATTTGTATATAAACCACTTTTAACCTGTAATAAAGATCTTCCCTGAAGTTGTCATTTTCTACCTCTTTTTTTAGATGCCGGTTGGTGGCAGCAAGAATGCGTACATCCGTCTGAATCGTCTGCACGCCACCAACACGGGTAAATCGTTGTTCTTCCAGCACTTTCAGCAATTTCACCTGGAGGTCTTTCGGCAACTCCCCAATTTCATCAAGGAAAAGGGATCCTTCATCTGCTATTTCAAATTTTCCTTTTTTTGTGGAAGTGGCCCCCGTAAAAGATCCTTTTTCGTGGCCGAACAATTCGCTTTCTAACAGTTCTCTCGGGATAGCTCCACAATTGATCTCTATAAAAGGTTTATTGGAACGTTGGCTTTGATAATGGACAGCACGGGCAAAAAGTTCTTTTCCTGTGCCACTCTCTCCTTCAATAAGAATCGGGACACGAGCAGAAGCCACTTGTTTCACCAGCTCCATTAACCGGAGCATGACAGGATTAATGGTAATTATTTTTCTAAATCCCTCATATTTCTTGATCTGTTCTTTAAGATAATAGTTCTCATTCAGAAGATTCCCATAGTTAAGGGCTTTTTCAATAACCACTTCAAGTTCATCCATTTTAAGAGGTTTGACAATGTAATCATAAGCTCCCTGTTTCATGGACTCGACGGCATCCTTTATACTCCCAAAAGCTGTCATAATAATAACAGGTATATGAAAATTCGATTTCCTCATTTTTTCGAGAAGCTCAATGCCTGACATTTCCGGCATCTTCAAATCAGTCAGTACCAGATGTACGATTTCATGCTGAAGGATGGACAGCGCTTCAGCCCCATTGTTTGCCACAAATACAATGTACCGATCCTGGAAATTTATTTTTAGGACCCTTGTGATCTTCACCTCATCGTCAACAACCAGTATTTTGGGTCTAAGATCATCACTTCTTTCTTGCTTTGGCAGCATGATATATCTATTTTTTATTTTTTTTAGTCTTTGGTATCATAACAATAAACCTCGTTTTATCTGTCATTGTATCTAACTGTATATTTCCTCCCAACGTTTCGACAATATTTGCTGATATGGACAAACCCAAACCGGTTCCTCCGGATTTTGTTGTATAAAAAGGTTGAAAAATATTCTCTTTTTCTGCAGCCCCAATGCCAATCCCATTGTCCTCAATATAAAAATGATAAACAGTATTTGTTTCAAAAACTATTAATGACAAATTCCCCTTCCACGAAGGATAAGTTTTCTGTTTTTCCTTTATAGCATCGATCCCGTTTACCAACAAATTCAATAATAACTGATAAACAAGATTCTGATCTAAAATAACTGTTTTGTTCCGTATTTGATTATTTATACGAAAAGTAATGTGATCTCCTGTTCTCGTTTCTATATCATACGTAATTTTCTCAAGGAACTTACTAATATCGATCTTTTGAGGATTTACCGATTTACTGCGGGATAACTTTAGAAAATCAGTTAAAAGATGATTCAGCCGGTTTGATTCTTCTACAATATAAGTTAATAATTCATGTTCTACGTCCTTCTTAAGATTTTTACTAAGCAATGTTTCTGCAGAGGTAGAAATGGTATTTAACGGATTTCGTATTTCATGTGCAATACCGGCTGTCAGTTGTCCGACGGTAGCCATCCTCTCCATCCGGGAACGTCCCCGTTCTTCTTCCTGCATCTTGTCAATCACAAGGTTGCGTGCATAGGTATTGGCGATTTCATTAAAAAAAATATTAAGGATTTCTATCTCTTCCTGCGAAAAAGGTTTTTTGTTGACCTTGTCAGGCAACATAACAAACCCAATCAGATCTGTATCAAACAGAAGTGGGAAAAAAAGAGAGGCGTGATTTTCAGTAAAATAACGATGACAATCGGGCATCATTTTCTGGTGATCAATTTCGTAAAATTCAAAACCGGATTTCTTATAACGGAGATAATTGGGTAAATAACCGTCAACAGGGATAAACAATTCATTTTTTTCAGGTCTCCAGATTTTAAAAAAATCACTTTTTTCTTCTTTTAAAAAGATGATGACCTTTTCCAAATAGAAATTACTCTTCATAAAATGAACAGTCTCAAGAAAGAAATGGTCGGTAGAGTGATATTTTAGATGTTCCCGGCTGAATCTCAATAAGTTTCTGCGATAATGATAAATATTCTTGTATAACAGACGATCGATAAAATGTTGTATCCGCGATTCAAAGGGCCGGATTAAAATAACAAGAATTAATATGACGCCGGCGTCAAAAAGAAATGAATTGATTCTGAAAATTTTACTCAGGCTGTTGGTAAGCCCTCTGATAATAAGAAAATAGACTGCCAAAACGATGCTGGATAGTATGGTATAGGTAAGACTACCGGAGATTAAGCGTGATAAACGGAATATCTTATATTGCATGATCGCAGCATAGAAGAAAATGCTGATAAAAAGGGTCAGTAACGTTGATAAAAAGTAAAACGGAATAATCCTCCCATGAGGACCATGAGAAATGTTTATCAGGATATACCCGATAAAAATGCTGATCACGCCATACAATAAAAATTTGATCTGGGTACGTTCCCGGATGGTTTTGGCCTTTCCGAGTTTCCTGACAAGGAGGGCGGTACCCCAGAAAATATAAGCGGTGGCCAGGGTGAGTAAAATAATCACAGAAGGATCGGAGGTGATCTTTATCCGGTAATAATAGATGTTCCCGGACTTAGAAAGAGGGGTCAGAAATATATCAAAATTAGGAAAAGAAGAAGCCAGGATAACGATGGGAATGCCAATAATTAATATCTGTTGCCACGTATTGAATATTTTTCCCTTCTTCTCTTTTGAAAAAATGTCGGAGATAATCAGAAAAATAGCAGGTGCAAGAAAAAGAACCCGGTAGAGGATCTGTGCCCCGAAGAGTGCTTTTTCGGATTGGGTGCTGTTGAGAATGATAATCTCTGAGAGATTCCATATCGAAAAGATAAAAATAAAGGCTGAAAACCATTTATTCAATAGTCTCCCCGGATTATCCAGCAAAACCATCAGACCAATAGAAAAATTTATAGTAAAGGCAATAACTGCCGGTAAGGAATAAATATTCATTTACCAATTTTATAAACAGATACAATTTTACCAAAAAACCAGCAGAATATCATGATATGTTTATTATTAATTCAAGAATATAAAAAGACCAACGGGTTAATCTCATGTATAAATACCAGCGTAACGTTAAAAACTAAAACCATGGCATTCACCTGCTTATGTCGGGCGGTTTAACCCCAAATTAGAAAATCTTTTATTCTGCATCCAAGGTTGAATTGGATCATCATAATAATGCGTATCTGACATAAAATATATGGGATTTTTACTAACTTTGACAAACGACGAATACCTGAAATTATAAAACGAACATGAACCTGGCAAGGCAATCTCTTGAAAGAAGTGAATAAAATATTAAACATATGAAATGGTTGAAATCTGTTTTTATATCCCTGTTTTTAAGTTATCTGACTGTTTTATTGATCATTATTACTTATTTTCTTCTTTCAGAGTCCTTTTCCTGGGGATGGTCAGGAGTTGAGATATCTGTTCTGTTTCCACTTTTATATTATATCTGGAGTTATTTTAAGCCTAAACCACGCACTGGCAGGTTATGGCTGCTATCTTATATTATTCTCGCCGGTTTCATTATCACTATGGTTCCAGCCCTTACCAATCATGGAGAGATCAACAAACTATCTGTATGGCTTTCCGCATTGACCTACCTGTTTTGGTTTTTATACGTAAACTGGTATTCAAAAACGGATCGTACATACAGCAGGTTTCTTAAAGAAGGACAGCTTTTGCCCGAATTCCAATTGAAAACGCTTGATAATAAAACCATCGATTCCTCTGCATTACAAGGTAAAAAATTCCTGTTGCTTTTCTACCGTGGTAATTGGTCTCCGCATTGCATGGCTCAGATAAATGAGATTGTAAAATATTATAAAGAATTAGAGAAAAGAAACGTTGAGGTATATATTATCAGCTCACAACCGCAGGCATTTTCCCAAAAACTGGCCCAAAAACATAAAGTGCCGGTTCATTTTCTTATGGATACTGATAACCAGGCTGCAAAAAAATTGAGGATCCTAAATAAAAAGGGTACTCCTGCAGGATTACATTTTCTGGGATATCATCGGGATACAGCCTATCCGACCATTGTTATCTGCGATGAACAAGGAAAGATACTTTTCACCCATGAAACGAATAATTTCCGCTATCGTCCGGAACCTCAAATGTTTCTGAAAATATTGGATGAGCATGCCGGGAAGTAAAGCAATTGTGAGAGGACAATGAAGTATTTAAAGAACTACCCCGGCAAAATACAAAGCCAGAGCTACGGCAATGCCCGTTAAAAAGACCCATAACAGATTCAGCTTAAAATAACGGATCAGTATGAAAGCGCCCACAGCAAAGATCCAGCTTAGAGGATGGGTTAGACTTACTTTGCCCAGGCTGATGACCACCCACAGCAACATCCCGGTAAAAGCACTCATGATCCCTTTGATGGCAAAACGGATCCAGCGGTTCTGTTTAATGCTGTCATATACCTCGGTAACAATAAGCGTATAAAAGAAAGACGGGAAGAACATGCCGAAGGTGGCTGCCACACTACCCCAGAAACCAGCCACCTTATACCCGATAAATGTAGCCGTAATCAAAAAAGGGCCGGGGGTAATCTGTCCGAACGCAATGCCGTCGGCAAATTGTTGCATGGTCAACCAGTGATGGGTAATGACCGCTTCCTGCTGCAACAGGGGCATGATGGTAAAGCCGCTGCCGAATGCTACTGCTCCTACCTTGAACATGGAAAATAAAAGTTGCCCCAGGATATTGTGACTAAGCAGGCCGATCAGAAAAATGGCAGCAAAAACAAGTCCGGTGATGCCAATGGCTGTCATCCGCTGAGATAATTTTCCGGGAAGTGACAATGAATCCGGGGGCGTCTGATTTTTGTCTTTCTGTTGAGGGTCTTTTGAAGTTATTCGAAAGATAAATTCTATCACAACAGCTACCAGGATCACGATCAGGGCATTGATATGATAAAGCAACAACAGGAAAGCAGTGCCGGCAATAATGGCATTCTTCCCATTTTTAATATAACGGCTTGAGAAATCGATCAGGACATTGACCACCACGCCGATCACCATGGCTTCCAGCGCCAAAAACAAAGGATGAACCCAGGAAATGGAACCATAGGCAAAGTAGAGCCAGGATAAGAATAAAATTAGCAAATAGGAAGGAAGAATGAATAAAAACGTGGCCAGCATGCTACCGGAGAATCCTTTTAGCTTGTAAGAACAATAAGTGGTCAGGTTATATATGATGGGACCAGGGTAAAACTGAACCATGGCAAGTCCTTCATCTACTTCATCACGGGTCAGCCATTTATTCCCGATAATCAAGGCTTTTAACTGCTGTAGAATGGCCATCCCATAGGCAGTCAGACCGATTTTAAAAAAGGCAAATCCAAAACGGGGGAACGGAATATCCGGCCTTTTCTGGTCTTTAACTACATTTTCTATTTTCATCTATGTTATAAAAAAGGTAAATATAAACTTTTTTTAATTTCTGGTATTAACCACCAAAAGCATCGTTGAAGATGTTGCTTTCAGATACCTTTGTGTCTTTTAATACATCCAGCACAGCCCGGACGGTTTTGGTAGGTCCGGCGACCACTGCTTTGTTTTTCGTATAGTCAAAACGATACACCAGCCGACTGCACCCGGTAACACAGGTTCCGCAGCCGATACAGGCATCTTCGTTAATGGTGGGATGCCAATCGATCTCTTCCCTTGGTA
>CAYLJE010000070.1:0-12697 GCA_964383915.1 uncultured Rikenellaceae bacterium | reverse complement strand
ATTTTTACTGCGGTGCCATAAGCCAGTAATTCGGCAGAACCCTGCATAACGGCAGAAGTGGTAAAACGCATGCACACAACTGCATCGGCACCTGCCTCTTTGGCACTGGCCACCATCCGGTCTATGGCTTGTTCCCGTGACTCTGCCAACATTTTGGTATATTCTGTTATCTCTCCTCCCACCAAGTTGCGCAATCCTGCCATGATATCTTTTCCTATATGGCGGGCACGAATGGTATTTCCTTTTACCAGACCAAGGGTCTCGGCAATTTCATAATCCGCAAATTCGTCCTGTGTTGTAATCAGCATAGTATATCTATTTTATAAATCCACATTTTTTGAATAATAGTCATCTTCTTTGTTTTTCAGACGGTCTTTCACCACCTGGGCAAACAACAAGCCCAACCCCGTCAGTACAAGAAAGCCAACGATACCCCATGGCCAGGCTTCTATCATACCGAAAAGGATAACACCCAACCAAACCAAGGCAACAACAGCCAAAATAATGTATCCTGCTTTTTCCATGATGTGATTTTTGTATAAAGATAAGAAAATTGAATCTTATCATGTTCATGACGAATAAAATATTTATTCATTATAACTTATAGAAGGGCAGAAAGGTATTTGCTGAAACATAAACCCGAATTACGCAATCTGCGATAAATATAAAAAATGAATTTTGCGAGGACCGGTTTGTCGGGCTGGCTGTTGCTGCGAAACTGTCCCGGAATTACACGTCTGTATATGTGATAGAACGGCATGAGAAATTCTGAATGGAAACCAGCAGCCTCAACAGTGAAGTTATCCATTCGGGAATATATTACAGCACAGACACCCTGAAAACTCATCCTCACGCTCCGACAATATTCTGTACTGCTTCAATGAACTCATTCTTATTGAAAGGTTTCTGAAAGGCTTTCAGGGCTCCAAAATACTCGGCTGTTTTAAGATAACTACCTGCGGAAGAACGTCCACCACCCGAAATAGCGATGATTTTACTATCTGGTTTTTTCTGTTTGATCTCTAAGATAGTCTCCAGTCCTTCTTTTTCCGGCATAATGATATCCGTGATGATCAGGTCAAAAGCATCCGATTCAAGGATATGTAACCCGTCTGCGCCATCCACAGCCTGAACAACCTGGTATCCAGCACGTTCCAACATCAGGGACAGCATCTCCCTGAAATCATCATTATCTTCTATGAGCAATATCTTTCTCATTTTTATCATACCGTATGTTCGAATAGATTCAAAAACATGAGCAATAAAAATCAGAACATATTTCAAATTTCACCAATTCAACCGTCAATTACAACTTTAAATTGTCGGAATGAATCATATTTTTATGAATCTATTCCTATTGTAGGTAAATGGAATTTATTAATAGACGAATGTGAAAAATAAACACTAGGAAACAGGTAAATATACCGATATAGAAGTTCCTTCCCCCGGTGTGCTGTTAACCTGTATGGTTCCATCGTGGTTTTGAACAATACCATGCACCACAGACAGTCCCATACCCGAACCTTTTCCAACAGGTTTGGTCGTAAAAAAAGGTTCAAATATTTTATCTACAACATCCTTCTCCATTCCGGATCCATTATCTTCAAAGATTATAAACACATAGTGGGTCCGTGTCAGATCCGGTAACTGATGTCTTTGTTCCTGCGAAATATAGATATCGCGAAAGGTTACCCCAATCCTGCCTTTATTTTTTTCCTCAACTGCATAGAGCGCATTAGATAAGAGATTCAGGAATACCTGTCTCAATTGAACAGGATCAACATGAAGAGAAAGATTCTGCTCAGGATGATTAATTTTTACAGTGATATTTTTTGATATCTGGGGTTTCAGAAGTTCCAGACTTTCCGCTAATATTTTTAAAGGGTCCGTTAGCTTTTTTTCCGGTTCTATCCCCCGGTTAAATGTTAAAAGCTGCTGAATCACTTCTTGTGCCTTCAATCCGGAGGACCTTGCTTTTTTAAGTGAATGGTAGGCCATGGATTTCTTTTCGGTTTCTTCCATGACCATATCGATATAACCAAGGATAGTTGCGAGGATATTGTTAAAGTCATGTGCCAGGCCCCCTGCAAAACGCCCGATCATCTCAAGTTTCTGCGATCTCTGCAAATATTGCTCCATAGCCAGCTCCTGAGATATATCCCGCATAACGGAAACATAATAAACGACCTCTTTTTTTTCATTGAGAATAGGAGTTATAATAGTATGTGTGGGAATTGTCTTCCCTCCAAAGCTCTTAATCTTTAATAGACCGGACCATATTTTTCCCCGTGCAACCGTATTCCATATATTCTGAAAATAAGAAGAATTCACTCCCGGATGTCTGAAATCTTTGGTGTTCTTTCCTATCAATGTGTTTCTCTTTGAACCCAAAAGCTTCTCTATAGCCTGATTTATATATAATATCCTGCCGGTTTTATCTGAGATCACCATAACCTCGTTCAGTTGCTCTATAGCAGTATATAGACGCTGATTCTCTGTCTCATTTAATTTCTTCAGGATAATCATACTTGTTTGTATAAGTATCCTGGAGATTTCTTTCAATATTTCCTGTTGAAATTGCTGATTATTAATTAAAATAAATATACCCGTCAATTTCTTTTCCTTTATCATGGGATAGAAAATAAGGGACCGGATTCCTAAGTGATGACAGATCATCTTCCCACTCAGCGGGAGATCCCTGTTTTTAAAGAATTCTTCTATGAAACGGATTAACTCTTCCTGACTGGAAATTAAAACAGGAGCCCCCGATTCTATCAAAGACTTCAGATATTTGTTTTTTGAAACGTTTAAATAAGATAATTCGGCATTATTTCCTGTAATCTTCCTGAGAGAGGTTATCTTGTTTTCAGTAAAGGTCTGTGAAATAAGCCTGAAACGGTTTTCGACCCCGGGAAGTTCCTGAGTATAAACCAGGATGTTTTGTACGGAATATATACCTTTCAAAGAACTATTCAGAGCATGAATAATTTCCTGCAGAGTGGCTCCCCGGTTTAATTCCAGATTCAGCCGGTTGATCAAATTCAGCTCCCTTGTCTGCTGATAAACCTTTTCTTCTGCTTTTTTACGGTCCGTAATATCTATCAGGGTAGTGATATAATGTTTTATCCTTCCATCCGCGTGATGGATAGCTGTAATACCGGTTTGCGTCCAGATTCGGTTACCATCTTTCCTGAAATAACTCCTTTCTCCCGAATAACTGTTTATTTTCCCTTGTTCCAGTTTACTGAAAACCTCCTTCATTTCCTTGCGTTCTTCGGCGATTACCAGGTTATAACAGGTCATCTTTTTGAATTTATCCGGGGAATAACCAAAAAGTTGATTACAAGCCCGGTTTGTATCTTCAAAAGAACCATCCCGTGACAGTACAGACATGGCATAAAAACTTTCAGAAAAAATGGTACGAAACCTGCTTTCACTTACCCGGAGAGCCATTTCAGCTTTTTTAAGCGCCGTGATATCATAGATAACTCCATGCCACATCAAAGGTTTTCCATCTTTTCTTTCAAGCACTCCGCTGGAACGGATATACTTAATCGAACCATCAGGAAGTTGCAGACGAAACTGGTCTTCACATATTGTACATTCTTTGGCTGCGTTAATGGTCTTCCTGAGTATTCTTCTTCGGTCTTCCGGATGAATACGCTGTGTTAATAAACGCAATGAGGCCGGGCTTGTTTGAGGGTTAAGACCCAATATCCTGTAAAATTCATCCGACCATCGTACCTGATTCGTAAATAAATTCCACCGCCAGTCACCCAATCGTGCAATCTTTTGGGCCTCCCGAAGATTTCTTTCACTCTCTTCCAGCTTCATCCTGTTCTTTTTCTCTTCATCTATATTGCGAACAATGGCCTGCAGGAAGGCATCCCCTTGCAGAAATAACCGGTTAAGCTTTACCTGGGTAAAAAATGTTTTCCCCGATTTCGTTTGATTGAGCCATTCAAAAGTCTGGGGAACACCCTGCAAGGCAAATTTCATATATTTTAAGGCCATTTCTTCCGAAAGCCCACCGCCCGGTTGCACAGCAGGTGAAAAATTAACAGGGGACTTTCCGATAATTTCATGTTTCTTTACACCAAACATCCTGAGTGTTGATGCATTGTAATCTACAAAAACATAATCCTTCATCAAAAAAATGGCATCCTCAGCCGTTTCAAAAAGCAAACGTATCTTTTCAGACTGTTCTTTGTATTGCTTATCTTCTTCTTGGTGTTCCAGCAAGAGTGTTATCTGATAGGCCAAACGTTTAATACGCCGGATTTCCTGATTGGAAAAAGGAACATACCTGGGAATCAACATTATCCCGAGTTTCTTTTCCCTCATTTTTAAAGGGATACTTAAAACTGCTTTTACAGGGAAATCCGTAAGCAACTGGTTTATAAAATTGTTTATCTGTGGAGACAAACCTGTTAACTCACCAGCTACTTTTCTAATGTGAGCATTCCCAGTAATCTGAACGGTTTTTCCCCGGGTAAATATATTGTAGATAATACTATTATTCCTGTAACGAAGTGTAATGTTTTTCACATCATAACCGATGAAGTTTTTCGCTTCCTGTATCGCTTTCTCAGGCACCCTGAACCGAATGGGTTGTAATTCTCCCGACGCATTATTCAGAAAAACATTACAGGAAAACGCCCGAAATATCTTCACCGTTCTTTCCGATATCTTTTCCGTCATCTCATCCAGTGAAGCCCCATTGTTATGCATCTGATACAGCATATTCACCAGACCCATATCTTCATTATGGTGCCTGATTTGTTCTTTTGTTTTTTCTTCCTGTGTAATATCCCGTGAACTGACCACCACATAATCCACTTCGTTTGCTTCGTTGATATGTGGCCGGAACATTACCTCAAAAAAACGTTTTCCTTCCCCGGGAACCTCGAACCAGGCTCTGTATTTAATGTCCTGCTTTGAGAAACTCTGATCCAAATAAGGTTTGATCACTCTTAAAAAAGTTTGTTCTCCCCAGAGTTTTATCGGAGTATTTCCTATCAAGTCCTGTCGCTTAATATTGTGGGCACGGCAAAATGCCTCATTAATAGCCAGATAAGAATAATCACGGCCAATCATAGATAAATAGGTGTCAGAAATATCAAGGAAGAATTCATATTGTCTGAAAATTTCCTTTTCAGTTAGCTTTTTACCGGCCTTTCCTTCCTGTAAATTTTTAACAATGTCAAATACCGAATTTATCTGGTCTTGTTCCAGATAGTGGACTATTCCGGATTTCCTGATCAGGGCAACCTCCTCAGACTTTATACGGTTTCCCATGCAAATAACCGAAATGCCGGGTATCTCTGTCGTTATTCCTTCAATCTCCGCAAGAAACGTTTGAATGTCCCCCACACATGAAATAAAAACAACTCCTCTTTTTTCTTTTTTGTACTCTTTTTTAATCGCCTCTGCTGATGAAACGGGAAATAAACGTACCCCCTCTCCCTTCCTGTTAAAAGCCTCTAACAACCGTTTTTCATCGGAAACATCAGTTTTATAACAAAAGAGAAGGTTTTCCATGCTATTTTACTTAAATAGATCAGGGATGAAGGTACGTATTTCCATTGAAAAATACTATTCCTCAATAGATAATTACATCATTACCCTCGGGGATGTGCCTGTCTTGAAAGACGATCCACATCTTTTTTCAATCGGGCCACCATCGAAAGTAAATGATTCTCCGGAATAGACGGTTCGGGAAGTTCTGAGCTGATATAGTGAACAAACTTCCACACTTCTTTGATATCCTGAGCATAGACATCATAGGGCTCATAAACAGGGTTCAGGGAATATAACCTCAGTTTATGCTCCTTTTCCAGCATATCTTCTGCAATTTTAAATACAATGCCGTCATCCATGGTGAAAATAATGTAAGCCTGTCCGGAAATAATAGAGGACCAGTCCCGTATATATTCTCCGGTTACCCAGGATCCGTCAGGAATAGGTAACATGGAATCTCCCGAAATCTGGAAAGTCCGGTACTTCCGCTCAGGAGATAAAAAAGGCAGGGTGAACACCTGAAGATGACTAATAAATTCAGGGTCAGCATAACCGGCACGGTATCCCGCTTTTGCCCGTTCCGGCACCAGCTCGATGTTTTCTTCGTTCTCCTGATCTATCGTTGTCGCCAGCACCCGTAAATTACTCCCCCGGATATATACATCAGCCCCCCGCTCCAGTTGTGAAAGCTGACTCTCTGACAATGTCTGCAGATCTACCCTGACCAGGGTATCCACAGCGATCCTGTAATAATCTGAAAAAGTAATCACCGTTTCAATCCCGGGTTCGGATACCCGGTTCTCATACCCGCTTAATGTCGATCGCTTGGTATTCAGGATAAAAGCTACTTCATCCTGGGTTCTCCCCTTTCGTTTACGTAAGAACTTGATGTTTGAACTGAAATACGTCATCATTTTCAGGTTTTAAAGCAAAATAAAAATTATTTTTTTGCACTGTTTTTAAAAATTGATTATATTATAGTCGGAATTTTGATTAATTTCTAATCAAATATAGGCAGGTTTTCTGAAAAAACAAATTTTCAGAGAAATATTTATGGCAGATATGAAAAAAAAGAAAGAAAAAGGGTTTCCCTTAGTGAAAAATAGCCGGCAGATTGTGCACCTTGACCTGGACTCTTTTTTTGTTTCGGTAGAACGTTTGCAGGACAGGCGGTTCAAAGGGAAACCGGTTATTGTTGGAGGGATATCCGAACGGGGAGTAGTAGCCAGTTGCAGTTACGAAGCCCGGCATTATGGGGTACGTTCGGCCATGCCGGTACGCATGGCCCGCCAGTTATGTCCCGAAGCTATTATAGTACGTGGCGATATGGAACTTTATAGTAAGTATTCCCACATGGTCACAGCTATTATTGTCGAAAAAGCACCGGTATATGAAAAAGCTTCTATTGATGAATATTATCTGGATGTTACAGGGATGGACCGATTCTTCGGCGCCTGGCAATGGACCCGAACATTGCGGAAACAGATCATGAAAGAGACCGGGCTTCCCATTTCCTTCGGCCTGTCAGTCAATAAAACCGTCTCAAAGATCGTCACCGGTGAAGCCAAACCCAACGGAGAACTCCGCATTCCGGCTGAGCATGTCAGATCGTTTCTGTCACCGCTTTCTATCCGGAAAATTCCCATGATCGGAAATAAAACTTACAGCCTGCTTCGTTCCATGGGTGTTTCCACGATCGGGACCCTCCAGCACATCCCTCCCCTCATGCTTGAACAAATCCTCGGAAAAAACGGAGTCGCCTTATGGGAAAAAGCCAATGGCATAGATAACAGGCCGGTCATTGACAATCATCAACAAAAATCTATCGGAACAGAATGTACTTTTGACCGGGATACAACAGAAGTAGCGGCTCTGACCCGGATACTGGTCAGCATGGTTGAGAAAATTACTTTCGAACTGAGAAAACAGGAGAAACTGACCTCATGTATCACGGTAAAGATCCGTTATTCTGATTTTGAGACCCATACACTCCAAAAGAAAATACCCTACACCTCACTCGACCACGTGCTGATTAATACAGCCAAAGAGTTGTTTTTTAAACTATACCACCGGAGAGTATTGATCCGGCTCATCGGTGTACGGTTCAGCCATCTGATACGGGGTGTTCAGCAACTGAACTTATTCGAGGATACCTCCGAAAGGGTCAGGTTATACCTGGCAATGGACCACCTGAGAAAACGATACGGACTCCGGTCCGTCATGCGGGCCGCAGGGATGGTTACTACGGAAGAATACAAAAAACTACCACAACAACAATCCATGAAACAACAAGAAAAAAATCCAAACTCCTTTTTCCCATGTATCTGAACGTTCATTCCTATTACAGCCTGCGCTACGGCACCATGCCGGTAGAAGATATTGTAGAAAAAGCTGTAGTATATGGGATCCCCGTGCTGGCACTCACCGATATCAACACTACCATGGGGATTTTTGCATTTGTCAGATCCTGCCATAAACATAATATCCATCCTGTAGCCGGTGTGGAGTTCCGTAACGGAGACGAGTTTCTTTATACCGGACTGGCCAGAAATGTCACCGGTTTCAGAGAGATGAACGAATTCCTCACCTGCCATCAGCTTTCTCACACCCCCCTGCCACAACATGCCCCGGAATTCAGGAATGTGTATGTTATCTATCCTCCGGAAAATATCCCCGCCCGTCCTCTGAAACCTTATGAATATGCAGGGGTACGGTTTTCCCAACGCCATAAACACCTTTTTTCTTTCGATCCCGGAAAGACGGTTCTGTTTCAGCCGGTGACTTTTGCAAACGAAGAAGGATATCTGATTCACAAACACCTCCGGGCAATTCAGCATAATACCTTGTTATCCATGCTGAAACCCGGACAATATGCAGAAGCAGACGAGCTGTTTTATCCTCCCGGAATATTATACAAAACCATGCAAAATCATCCCCGCATCATCGCAAACAGTAAACTCCTCCTGGAATCCTGTTCCTTTGATTTCGACTTCACGACCAACAAAAACAAAAAGACCTTTACCGGAAATAGCCATGACGATATGCTCCTGCTTCGTAAACTTGCCTATGACGGGATGCGATATCGCTATGGAAAAAATGACAAAGAAGCAGAACAACGGGTCCGGCACGAGCTGGACATCATTTTCAAAATAGGATTTTCTTCTTATTTCCTGATCACCTGGGACATTATCCGGTATTCTATGTCCCGGGGATTTTATCATGTAGGACGGGGAAGCGGAGCCAACTCGGTAGTAGCTTACTGCTTGAGGATCACTGATGTTGATCCTATTGACCTAAACCTTTACTTTGAGCGTTTTATTAATCCGAAACGAACCAGTCCGCCAGACTTTGACATTGATTTCTCATGGAAAGAACGGGACAAGGTGCTGGATTACATCTTCAAACGTTACGACCGGAAACATACGGCTTTACTGGGAGCTACTTCGACATTCAAAGGAAAATCCATCCTTCGCGAACTGGGTAAGGTTTACGGATTACCCAAAAGTGAGGTTGACGACCTCATTAAGGATCCGTCGTCCTCCCGTCACCGGGATGAAATTACCCGTAATATTTTCTACATCGGAAGCAAGCTGGTTGATTTCCCCAACCAGCGGACGATACATGCCGGAGGCGTCCTGATTTCCGAAGAACCTATCACCACCTATACTGCCCTGGATCTTCCACCCAAAGGTTTTCCCACCACCCAGTGGGATATGTATGTGGCCGAGGATATCGGGTTTGAAAAACTGGACATTCTCAGCCAGCGAGGCATTGGACACCTGAAAGAATGTACGGAGATTATCCGGAAAAACAGGCAGGTAAACGTAGATATGCATGTCGTACAACAGTTTAAAACGGATCCTCTGGTAAAAAAGCATCTGAAAAAAGGAGAAACCCTCGGCTGTTTCTATATTGAGAGTCCTGCGATGCGGGGTTTATTGAAAAAAATCAGGTGCGAAACCTACCCTGCTCTCGTGGCTGCGAGCTCCATTATCCGTCCGGGAGTAGCCCGCTCAGGCATGATGCGGGAATATATCCGGCGTTTCCATAACCCGCACGGATTCCGGTATCTGCACCCGGTGATGAAAAAACAGATGAAAGAGACCTATGGCATCATGGTGTATCAGGAAGATGTGCTGAAGGTATGCCATTACTTTGCCGGACTGGATCTGGCCGATGCCGATGTGTTACGGCGGGCCATGAGTGGAAAATTCCGGTCCCGTGCCGAACTGGATAAAATCGTGGGTAAGTTTTTTACCAATTGTAAAAGCCGGGGGTATCCTGAATACCTGACACGGGAAGTATGGCGGCAAATAGAATCCTTTTCCGGGTATTCTTTCTCAAAAGCACATTCTGCCTCTTATGCCGTGGAAAGCTTCCAGAGCCTCTATCTGAAAGCTCACTATCCCCTGGAATTCATGGTGGCTGTCATCAATAACTTCGGAGGATTCTATCCTGCCTGGGTCTATGTAAACGAAGCCCGTCGTTATGGAGCCCATATCCGGCTTCCGTGTGTAAACCACAGTGATTACAAAACCCTCATTACCGGAAAAACAATTTATCTCGGGTTTGTCCATGTCAAAAGTCTGGCGTCGAAGATGGTCCGCCACATTGCCCGGGAACGCTTGGAAAACGGACTCTTTACCGGTATCCGGGACTTTCACGAACGGATATCCCCCGGTCCGGAGCAGTTGCAGACACTCATCCGCGTCGGAGCTTTCCGGTTTACCGGCAAGCCACGTAAACAACTGTTATGGGAAGCCTCGGTGATTTGCAGAAAGAAAAAAGATAAAATCCCCCATTCCCCGGAGCTGTTTCCTGCTCCGGAAAACCATTTTCGTCTTCCGCCTCTTGAAGAAAGTGACCTGGAAAAAGCGTATGATGAAATAGAACTCCTGGGTTTTCCGGTCACCCTCTCCTGGTTTGACCTGCTGCAAACAAATTTCCGTGGAGAAGTTTTTGCCAGCAACCTGCTCCGTCATACCGGCAGGAAAGTACGGATGGTAGGACAGCTGGTGAATATCAAAACTGTCCGTACCACACGAAATGAATGGATGCATTTTGCTGCCTGGCTGGATACATACGGTGAGTTCTTTGATACTGTTCATTTTCCTTCTATCCTGAAAAATTATCCTTTCCGCGGGAACGGAACCTACCTGCTGCTGGGAAAAGTGGTGGAAGCGTTCGGTTTTCCCAGCCTGCAAGTGGAAAAAATGGCCCGCCTGCCCATCCGCCCCGATCCCTCCCGGCAGTTGTAAGAAAAAATATTTCTCTGTTCCGCCATTTTTGTTACTTTTACGGGCTCAAAAATTTAATCATTAGATTAATCTCCATGTTTATACTAATGCAACACTTAAGCAAAATCAATCCTTCAAAAACAAAAGGGATCTTTCATTTTATAGTTCCTGTTATTTTGATCGTATTATTCAGCGGATGTAACCGGACACGTATTGACCAGCCGGAAATCACCACAGAAGAATTATCACAACATATTTATTTCCTGGCTTCGGATTCGCTGAAAGGACGATACCCGGGAACTCCCGGTTGCAGAACAGCAGCCAGATATATCAGGGATCACTTTAAAGAATCAGGGATTACGTTGCTGGGAGACCAGGGATTCGAATATTTCAAAATCACCAAGGACATAAAAGACGGCAAACACAACTTTCTGCAGATGGGGAATATTCCTTTTACCAAGGATAGTGATTTTGCTCCCATGTCTTTTACAACCAACGATTCATTAACTGCCGGTATTGTTTTTGCCGGTTATGGATTTGACATTGACGAAGATAGTCTAAAGTGGCACGACTACAAAAATGTGGATATAAAAGGAAAATGGGCGCTGGTATTGCGCGGGGATCCTGAGCCGGATAACCTGAGAAGTCCGTTTATACCATACAGCAAAGACCGTGACAAGGCTATGACTGCCATGGACAAAGGAGCAGCTGGGATTCTTTTTGTTTCCGGACATGAGTTCGATGCCCGCGATCAACTATGCCAATTGAGAAAAAATATATTTCCCGTTTCTATCCCGGCCATACAAATTACCAGAAAAACAGCCAACCGTTTTCTGTCCGGTACCGGAAAAACCATTGAAGGTCTGGAGCAAGAAATGATCAAAAGCCGAAAAACTGAAAGTTTTGTCTTGCCGGGAAAGGTTTCCGGCCGTGCAGAGGTGATAAAAGAAAAAGTAAGTACCGCCAATGTTGTAGCCATGCTGAAGGGTTCTGATCCTAAATTGAAAGACCAGTACCTGGTGATCGGAGCTCATTACGACCACTTGGGGATGGGAGGCCCGAATACCACCAGCCGCAGACCTGATACCGTCGCAGTACATTACGGTGCTGATGATAATGCATCTGGCACAGCCTCTGTCATTGAACTTGCAGAAAAATTTGCATCCAGAAAAGATTCTATACGCCGAAGTATTATTTTTGTATGTTTCAGTGCGGAAGAAATGGGTTTGCTGGGTTCAAAACATTTTGTGAACGATAGCCTGATTGATCTGAAAAAGGTGGATGCCATGATCAATATAGATATGGTAGGACGTCTGAAACCGGACAACAGACTTGAGATCGGAGGTACAGGCACCTCCCCTCTCAATGACAGCCTGATCAAAGCTACACCCGGTGTAGCACAATTTAAACTTGCTTTATCTCCGGAAGGATACGGGCCGTCGGACCATGCTTCTTTTTACGGAAAAGATATTCCCGTCTTTTTCTTTTCCGCCGGCGCTCATCTGGATTACCATACTCCCTTTGACACCCCTGACAAAATTAATTATGATGGATTAAAAAAGGTGGATGATTACATTTTTACCCTGGCTTATGATCTGGTCAATATGGACCAGAGACTTCCTTTCCAACTGACCGGGCCCAAAGAAGGTTCCGGAATAAGCCGCAGGGGGTTTAAAGTAACCTTGGGTTTCATGCCTGATTATACCGGCGATGAAAAACGGGGATTACGCGTTACTATGGTAATCCCCGGAAGACCGGCTATCCTGGGAGGTATGAAAAACGGGGATATCATTACAGCAGTAAACGGGAGGCCGGTAAAAAACATATATGATTATATGTACCGGCTGGCCAAACTTCATGTCGGGGAAACCATCGCAGTAGAAGTTCTGCGGAATGATCAAAAAAAAGTGCTTTTAATACAACTTTAATTTTTAGTATAA
>CAYLJE010000069.1:0-12902 GCA_964383915.1 uncultured Rikenellaceae bacterium | reverse complement strand
ACATACAACATTAACGGAAAATGGTCCAATTCTTTATTTGGCAAACATACGAGCTTCCTACGTAGTAAAACATCTTATAACAAATATAAAAAACTATTTAATAATTGTTTACATAGATTAATAAAAAAGTCTCTGAAATAATCTCAAGAATTTCACTTTTCGTTTCCATGATTATTACCTAAAAATCCGGTGCAAGCGTTGGAGTATTAAACTCATTTATCCAGATACGCTACGCCATTCCCGATATGTTGCGCTATCGGGATTCAACTTACAAATTTCAATGCACTTCGTTTTTAAAATTTGAGTTTCACAAATAAAAGGTTTTTCTTTGCATAACAAAGGACAACAAGTATGAACTATATCGACATTATCCTGGGGATATTTTTGTTATGGGGAGCCGTGAAAGGCATAAAAAACGGATTGATTGTTGAAATAGCTTCTTTAACTGCTCTGTTTCTGGGTATTTACGGAGCGCTTAAATTTTCTTATTTCACTTCCGATCTTCTTGTTGAGAAATTACATCTAACGACCCGTTATCTTCACCTGATTTCTTTTGCCATTACATTCGTCGTCATTGTTATTCTGGTTCATTGGCTGGCCAAAGCCCTTGATAAACTGGTAAAAGCCATTGCACTTGGTTTTATCAACCGGTTTCTGGGACTTCTGTTCGGTCTTGTGAAAGTAGCTTTTATCTTAAGTATCCTATTGGTCTTTTTAAATGTCCTGGATAAAAAAGCCCATTTCCTCCCGGAAGAAAAAGTGAAAGAATCCATTCTTTATGATCCTGTCTCCCGTTTTGCTCCGTCTGTTTTTTCTGCTTTACATTTTGATATCACGGCCCCTCTCGTGGGGAAACCTGCCGGCACACCGCCTGTTACTATCTGATATCCATCATCATACATACTCTTTTTTGAATATCAGGAATAATCCCTGAGGAGGGTGTCTTTTATAAACATTTACGTGGCCGGCGTTGTTTTTCAATTATTATCTTTGTGCCAAAGAAAAAACAATGATGAATTTCGTAGAAGAATTACGCTGGCGGGGTATGATACATGATATTATGCCCGGGACAGAAGAACAGCTTAAGGAAGAAATGACCGCCGGATATATCGGTTTTGATCCTACTGCCGATTCTTTACATATCGGCAATCTTGTGGGGATTATGTTATTAAAACATTTTCAGTTGAAAGGGCACAAACCTTTGGTACTGATCGGTGGAGCAACCGGGATGATCGGGGATCCTTCGGGAAAGTCTCAGGAAAGAAACTTACTGAACGAAATTACACTGCGACACAATCAGGAAGCCATAAAAAAGCAATTGATGCATTTTCTGGATTTTGACTCCGGCAAGCCCAATGTTGCTGTCATGGTTAATAATTACGACTGGATGAAAGATTACACTTTTCTGGAATTTATCCGGGATATCGGCAAACATATTACAGTCAATTATATGATGTCGAAGGAATCGGTAAAAAAGCGTCTGGATCCTGCCAACAATAACGGCATGTCTTTTACCGAGTTTTCCTATCAGTTGGTACAGGGCACTGACTTTTTACATCTGTATCAGACCCTGAACTGTAAACTGCAAATGGGTGGTTCGGACCAGTGGGGCAACATCGTTACAGGGACTGAGCTAATCCGCCGTAAACTCGGAGGAGAAGCATATGCTCTTACCAGCCCGTTGATCACCAAAGCCGACGGAGGCAAATTTGGGAAAACGGAATCCGGGAATGTATGGCTTGATCCTAAACGTACTTCTCCTTATAAGTTTTACCAGTTCTGGCTAAATGTCTCAGACGAAGATGCTGAGAAGTTCATTAGGATTTTTACCTTGCTGACAAAAGAAGAGATTGAATCATTGATTCAACAACACCGGGAAGCCCCTCACGACCGTTTGTTACAGAAAACCCTTGCCCGGGAGATCACCACCCTGGTACATGGAAAAGAAGCCCTGGAAGGAGCAGAAGAAGCTTCCCGTATTCTTTTCGGAAAAGGCACCACCGGGTCACTGCAAAACATGGATGAAACTACTTTTCTGGATGTCTTTGAAGGCGTTCCTGTCTTTGAAATTAAGGCTTCCCTGCTGAAAGAAGAGCCATCAATCACTGAATTACTGGTTGATAAAACCGGCATGTTTTCTTCAAAAGGAGAAGTTCGCAGGCTGATCAACGGAGGAGGTCTGGGAATCAACAAAACAAAGATACCGGATGCAGACATCCGTGTCTCTTCGGATCATCTGATCAATGGAAAATATATTCTGGTACAGAAAGGAAAAAAGAACTATTATCTAATAAAAATAAAAAACTAACGTTGTATATATCAGTCAGAAATTTTTAAGACCTATACAATGAAACAGGAAGATACCTCTTTTCAGACCTTCGATTTTTTTATTTTTTTATGGAAGTATCGTAACCCAATTCTTATTATAACCCTTGCAGGTCTGATCTTTTCCGTGATTATTTCTTTACTGATCCCTCCGAAATATGCTTCAGATGTGATCTTGTATCCTTCGGCTTCATCCTCTGTTTCCAAAACCCTTATTTCCACCCAATGGACCGGAAGTAAAGATATTCTTTCTTTTGGTGATGAAGAAGAAACGGAACGATTATTACAAATTCTTCAGTCCGACTACATCCGGGAACGCCTCGTTCAGAAATTTAATTTATTCAAGCATTATGACATCAATCCTGAATCAAAGTACAAGAACACTGAATTACAGGAAAAGTTAAAAAAGAATATATCTTTCAGAAAGACAGAATATATGGCTGTCCGCATCCGGGTGCTTGATAAAGAGCCGAAAATTGCTGCAGATATGGCGAATACGATTGCTATGTTATTGGACTCGACCATAACTTTATTACAGAAACAAAAGGCTGTCAAAGCTTTTGCCCTTGTAAAAAAAGAATATGTTACCCTGCAAAATGAAGTCCTGCAAGTACAGGACTCTTTGCAACATCTCAGTAAATTAGGCATTTATGATCTTTCATCGCAATCCCGGGGTTTGAATGAGGCTTATGCAGAAGCTATCCGAAAAGGGGACAAATCCTCAATGAAGGAACTTCAACGGCAGATGCAGTTACTTGCCCAAGATGGCGGAACATTCCGCACATTAAAAGAAAGGATCTCTTTTTCCGTTGAACAGTTAAGTAATCTACGGATAAAATATGCCGAAGCCAAAGTAGATGCCGAACAGGACCTGCCCCATGTCTATATTGTTAAAAAAGCCGAGGTCTCAGATAAAAAAGCGGTTCCCAAACGTTCATTAATCGTCATGGCAACGACATTGTCTGTTTTTCTTTTTGCCGTAGTTATATTACTTATTTTCGAAGCGGTTAAAACCAGAATAAAATAAAAACTTCGGCGTTTTGCTGGCCAAAAAAGAAATATACTGGTTTTATTTTCTTTCTATTCTGTTTATTGTCACAGAAGTATTCTTTATTTATAAGCAGATTTATATTATTTTTTTGTTTCCGTTGGTTTTATTTTTCCTTTTCCTTGCGTTTTACCGGCTTGATATTTTTTATCTGAGCGTGGTTTTTTTCACGCCTTTATCTGTCCCATTGCAAAATTATTTCCCGGAGATTTCTTTCAATCTGGCTATTCCAACCGAACCGTTCCTCATTCTTACTCTTTTCATTTTAACTTATCATTTTTTACGGGGTAAAACCATAGATAAACAATTCCTCTTTCATCCTCTGACTCTGGCTATTTTGTTTTATTTAAGCTGGATGCTGGTTGCAGCCATTACCAGTACAATGCCTTTGGTATCCCTGAAATTCTTTATTTCCCATTTCTGGTTTATTGCCGGAGGATATTTTCTGGCCTATGTAATTTTCAAAAAAGATAACAAAAACATCTCCCGTTTCTTATGGTTATATATCATCCCACTATGTCTGGTTATTTTTTACACATTATTTAACCAATCCCAGGCCGGGCTGATTAACCAGAAAGCGGCCCATTCGGCGATGCATCCTTTTTACAATGATCATACGGCTTACGGCGCCATCCTGGCCTTATTCATTCCGGTATTGGGAGGATTTCTTTTTTTAAAGAAAGGTATTCGTAAGGCACCACGTATTGTAGTTTACCTGCTATTAATTTTATTCCTTACGGCTTTAATCCTGAGTTACAGCCGGGCAGCCTGGCTAAGCCTCGTTCTGGCGCTGGTCGTGTTTATTATAATCCGCCTTCACATCCGGTTTGTGACCATCACATTATTTGCCATCCTTCTGGCCGGATTGTTTTTCTCTTATCAGACAGTGATTTTTCTCAAACTGGAAGAAAACAAACAGGAATCTTCCACCAGTTTTGTCAAACATATCAGTTCGATGACCAATATACGCTCGGATGCGTCCAATCTCGAACGCATCAACCGATGGAAAAGTGCCCTGCGTATGTTTGCGGAAAAACCCATTCTGGGATGGGGCCCGGGAACTTATATGTTTCAATATGCTCCTTTCCAGACATTTGAGGACCGCACCATTATCAGTACGGACTTCGGAGACATGGGGAATGCCCACAGTGAGTATCTGGGGCCTCTGGCCGAAAGTGGAATCCCCGGATTACTATCCATAGTGACTATTTTCCTCTTATCTTTTTTAACAGGATTACGGGTTTATCTGAAAGCCCGTGAAAAATGGGTAAAGACCCTGGCTCTTTCCCTGGTAACCGGATTAAGCACCTATTTTATCCATGGTTTTATGAATAATTTTCTGGATTCAGACAAAGCTGCTATTCCTGTTTGGGGGTTTCTGGCTATCCTGGTATTTTTAGATATCCGGTATGTGAGGAACAATCCAGACAGAGCAAAAATAACCGGGCAAGCCTGAGATAACAATCAAAAAATTTCCACCCCCAGGATAGAGACATCATCAAAACAACGCTGGTTATCCGGCGTAACCTCTTCATCCCGGATTAAATACTGAATGTTTTCCCTGATATCCTGTTGATTACTGATATTTTTCTCAATAGCTACCGTTCCGATCTCTTCGCCGCTTTCATCCGGTAACTCAGACAAACCATCGGTATAACAGATAATTTTCGTCCGTTGATTAACCGCCAGTGATTCTTTTTTCACTGAGGGCATATGATCCAGCATCCCGATGCCTACCGTACTACTATGCAGCATTTTCATCTTTTTATCTTTCGTCAGGTAAACCACAGGCGGATTATGGGCTGCATTGATATATTCAAGTAAACGGGTTTCACAATTGTATTTTGCAACAAAAAGTGTAATAAACTTTTCTCCGTTGGCATTCTCGATAATCCGTTGATTGAGGGTTTTCACCAGTTCTTCGAGCGGAATATCGTAAGTATATAAGGCGCGCAGGTTTGCCTGAAAATTAGCCATTAGCAGAGCGGCTGAGATTCCTTTTCCGGAAACATCAGCAATACAAAACCCGTAAGTGTGTCTGCTCAGTTGGATACAATCGTAGTAATCTCCTCCGATAGAATAGTGTGGCTGATAAAACCCGCTTACCCTTAAGCAACTGTTGGATGGAAGAATGTTATTATCCGGTATCAGGAGGTTTTGCATCTTACTGGCCAGTTCAAGCTCTTTTTTCATTCTTTCCTGTTCGATACTTTCCCGAAAAAGCCGTATATTCTCAATAGCAACCAGCACAATATTCGTCAGGGTTTGAATAAACGTCAGGTGTTTAACGACCGGGCTCATTCCTTCTCCTTCTTCGATATCTCCGATCAGTACATATGCCAGCGGCACATTGTTATTGTAAACCGGGATAATAATATCAAAACCCGCAGGGGTATTGGCATCCGACACTGTCATGAAAGAGATATCTTTTACCGGAAGGAGCACTTTTTCAATATCAATGGACTCAAATTCCTTCAGTTCACATCCCGAGTGAAAGATATAGTTCCATTCCCCGTTTTTCTTAATGATGATGATCTTCCCGATATTCAGATCCCTGACAAGGATTTTTTCTGTAAGGGAAAGTAACTCTTCCGGCGAGCTGTTATTATTGATTGCCTGCGTTACTTCCAGGAGGGCATTGAGCTTGAACTTGGAATCCTGTAATCGTTTCAGGGATGCACTTTCAGTCATATAAAAAGTTTTTTATCCTTTTACCCGTTCGCCATAGGCACGGGTACGGGTATCCACCCTGATTTTATCTCCCTGGTTAACAAACAAAGGGACATTAATGATAGCCCCTGTTTCGAGTGTTGCCGGTTTCAATGCCGTAGTAGAGGAAGTATCTCCTTTTATCCCAGGCTCGGTATAGGTTATCTCCAGCACAACATATGCAGGTAGCTCGACAGAAAGAGCTGTCTCCGTTTCTGCATGAAAAACAATATCTACATCCTGGCCTTCTTTCAGCAGATCGGGAAAAGGGATCAAGCCTTCTTCGAGTGAAACCTGTTCAAACGTTTCGCGATGCATAAAATGATACCCCATATCATCTTTATATAAAAACTGATAAGGTCTTCGCTCTATCCGTGCTACCGTAATTTTATGACCTGAAGAAAAAGTGTTATCAATCACCCTGCCTGTGGCCAGGTTCTTCAACTTGGTACGCACAAAAGCAGGTCCCTTACCTGGTTTTACATGCTGAAACTGAACAACAGTATAAAGTCCGTTGTTAAATTCGATACATAACCCGTTTCTAAAATCTGCTGTCGTTGCCATAGAAAAACATTTTGTTTTTACAAAAATAATGGAAAAGACGGAAATCCCCAATGAATTCATAAAAAGGAACAATAATTTCCAGATTAGTTCTTTATAATCAAACTTTTAAACGGATGCCGCAGTCCCTCATAGTCTTCCAGTTCTGCTTTAAAAGAACCTACCCTGAGATTAAACCATATTTTTACAGGAATAAAATTTTCATCATCAGAAAACCACACCGCCATATCGTCTTCTGATTTAAAAGCCCTGCCAACCTCGGTAACCGGGCTGAACCGCAGGCATTTTATCATGCCAGCACGGGTTTTAATGATTTCTTTCTTTTTGTATCTGATTTTCAATGGCCACAATTCATCCGTAAAATAAGTCAGAATAACTATCATCTCATTTTTTTTAAAAGGATAATGTACAAAATGATTCCTGAAAAAATAAAAACCCGACAGGATATCATAAACTGTTTTGGGAACCACTACTTTTCCCCGGGCCATACTGTAAACCACTGAAGAATCTCTCCGGGATGAAAAATCAAACCGAACCTCATTATATTTTCTATAGCTTCCTTCGGAAATATTTCGGATTGTCTTTACAGGAAATTCTGTTTTAGGGTTTACATAGCTTTCATAGATATCCCGTAGCCGGTATATTATATCAGCCACTCCCGAGGTACGGGCAAAAGCTTTAAGATGAAGCATCTGTTGTCCTGCTAAACTATCATCCGTCACTGTTAAATAAGCATTCCCTGCGGTAACAAAAGAATAACTAATCCTGAAATGTAATTTTTCTCCGGGGCCGTATGTTTTCATAACGGATGATTGTGCTGCCAAAAAGTTATCTGACAGAAGAAGTAGAAATATTCCGGAATATAAAATAATCTTCATAGATTGCTTTTTGTCCTCCCTTTGTTGGTCTGCTTTTCCGGAGAAAAGATTTTGTTTTTTGGAATAGTAGCCACAAACTCTTTTAGATAAAAGGGTACGAAATAAGCTATATCCTCAAATTTCTGGTGCCGGAAAAAGCCGTACGACAATGAAACCATATAATCAGCCCGCGGATAAACCCCATCCAAAAACAGGGCATGATCTTCAGTGAGGACTTTTTTACATTTTTCACTCCCCGTTCCGAAAAAAAGAATTTTTCTCTCCCGGAAGAGATCACTAAAAGAATGTTCCCCAATTACTTCAGCACGGATATTTGTCATTTGTTCTCCGTGAAGATCAAAAAAAGCAAGAAACACCTCCATCCGTCGTGCATCAATCATGGGGCAGAGCCATGTGTTTTCCGGATAACTTACTGTGCTCCTCACATCCAAAATTCTTTCTGCCATAGCCCTAAGCGTAGAGACAGCCAACAGGGGTATTTTCAGACCATATGCCAGTCCTTTGGCTGTCGAAACCCCTATTCTCAATCCCGTATAAGAACCGGGACCTTTACTTACCGCCACCGCCGCAAGATCTTCTCTTTCTATGTGATTTTTTTTTAGAATATTATCAATGAGGAGTGTAAGAACCCTGGCATGATCTTTCGCCTCATGGCTTTCCAGGAAATCCATGATTTTCCCATTTTGTCCGATGGCAACAGAACATATTTCAGTTGAAGTTTCAATATTCAGGATAAACGACATGCAAGGAACAGATTCTTTATTTTTTACTCACTTTAAATAATGCTTTTTTAGCGACTATCTCAACGCGGCTGCTATCCTGAAGTTTTTTTGCGATGACACTGTAGGGAGCAATCACTACTTTATTTTTCGGGACAATTCCTGAAATGACCTCAATGAAATTGTCATCCTGAATGCCTGTCTTTACCTCCTTCATCAATGCATAGGGTTCTTCCACGACAAAAACAACCTCTTTGGTTTTTTCATCATCGGGTGTAACCAGGTCCTCTCCCTGATCTGCATTCTTTTGCGCCAAAGTATCCGTGCGTGTTGTCACGGCCTGTATAGGGATAGAAAGAACATGTTGTTTTCTTTGTGTCTGAATATCCACCGTAGCAGACATTCCGGGACGGAAAGGATGGGGGTTTACATCCGTGATCAGCTTTTTATAAGAATCTCTAACCAACCGCACCTTCACATTAAAACTGGTTACCTGGTCCACCGCTACGCCGGAGGTAGAGGCAGAGTTGGCAATTCCCGTTACCATTCCTTTAAACTTATCCCCCAGATATGCATCCACTTCAACGATAGCGGTGTCTCCTTTCTGCACCCGGATAACATCATTTTCGTTGACTTCCACCAGCACTTCCATTTTACTCAGATCGGCAATACGCATCATTTCAGTACCAGCCATCATGGATGTTCCCACCACACGTTCTCCTTTTTCGACATTTAATTTTGAGATTGTCCCTGACATCGGGGCATAGATAGATGTTTTAATCAGGTTTTCTTCCGCCTCTTTCAAACTGGCTTCGGCACTCATCATTGAAAATCTGGCGGCATCCACATCTGCTTTTGCCGATTTATAAGTTGCTTCAGCATTTTCAAAATCTGCTTCCGAGATGGCCTTTTGTTTGTATAATTTTCTATTCCTTTCATAGTTTAACTTCGCCTTAAGGAACTGAGCTTCGGCCTGTGTCAGACGGGCATTGGCAGAATGTACAGCAGCAGAGGCCCGCTCTCTGGCAGAGATATAGACATCCGGTTTAATCTTAACCAACAGTTTGCCTTTCAGAACATAATCTCCTTCTTTAACATTCAGTTCAACAATTTCCCCGGAAACATCCGGTGCCAGTTTTACTTCTGTTTCCGGTTGTATTTTACCATTGGCATTCACTGTTTGGATGATGGTTCTGTATTTCCCTTCTTCGACGGCCACCTTAAATTTTTCTTCTTTCCCAAACCAGCCTGCTTTTTTCCCAACAATGGCAATAACAATTGCCAGGACTGTAATAACAACAAGTATCAGCAATGTTTTATTTTTTTTCATATCAAAGAATCATTTAATAATGAATATTCAGTTTAAAAGGATTTCCCTGGTAAAAATTCAGTACATTAATTTTAAAAATAAATTCGTATTTAGCTGAGAGTAAGTCAGATTGGGCTTTGGTCAATTGGTTTTTTGCCGTATTGTAATCCACGCTGGTAACCAAGCCGACATTGAATTTCTCAGCCGTATAACGAAAAGATTCCTTCATAGAAGTCACTGCCTTTTTTGTGGCAATGAATTTATTTAGTGCTGCCCTGGCATTGGCATAAGCCTGTTGAATTTCTTTATAGAGCATGTTCCTTTCATTTTGTAGTTGCAGTTGGGCATTCTGAATGTTGATTCTGGCATCGCTCACCCCCCGTTCTACCTGCCAGTGGTTAAAGATGGGAATTGTCAGCCCCAGGCCGACGCCCCAGTACCGGTTGTCCCCCAGTTGGTCTAAAAACGGGTAATTTCCGTAAATAATTCCTGTAATCGGATCCACCCCCAGTACTTTCTGCCGGTTATCAGAGAAACTGGTATTAAAATTCCCGATAAGACTCAGTCTGGGACTTCTGGCTCCTTTGGCACTCTTCAACGCCATTTCAGAGCTTTTTAATTGATAATCTGCACTTTTTATTTGTGGCATAATATTCATAGCATCTGAAAAAACCATACTCACCGGAGGAATAACATAATTGCTGTCAGGAATCTCAATTTCAGGAAAAATAATATCAAAACCGGCCACAGAATCCAGGTCCAGTATCTGGGTAAGATTGAGATAAGCCATATCCTCAGCATTGGCAGCATTTACTACCTGCAATTCTTCAGAAGCAGATTGTGCCTCAACCTCCAGAAGATTTCCGGCAGGAAGGCTACCGGCTTCTACCAATTGACGGGTATGTTCAATTTGTTGCCGTGTAATATTTAATTGTTGTTTTGCTACGTTCAACAATTCTTTATCCAGAAGAATCTGAAGATAAGCCAAAGCAATATTCACAGATATATCATTTTTTGCTTTATTCAGATTTTCCATACTGGCCATCAAACGGTATTTATTCTCTCTGATAGTATTACTGATCTGTAATCCGTTAAACAAACTTACGCTGGAACCAACATTCCCCCCCAGGTAGTTTACAGAATTATTGGTAAAACGATACGTAGTCATATCCAGCACACGACCGGTAGAAAAAGAATAATTAGTATTGGCATTTAAACTGGGTATCCGGTTTAACCGGGATTGTTTTAAAGCATTTTCATTCAATTTTGTATTTAATTCCTGTTGTTTGATCTGGATATTATTATCTATGGCATAACGGATACAATCTTTCAGGCTCCATTTTTTTGACTGGCTCAAAAGTGGCAACTGAATCACCAGAAATAATATCCCCACAAAAAAGAAAAATTTTTTCATGTCGTAAATATTGCTTTGAAAAGGGTGGCTAATATAGAAAAATAATGCAATTTAACTACTAATATTTGACATAATTTAACGAATTTTGAGGCTTTTAACCGGGTTTATTTTTTTTTGCTTGAGCAAATTATGGAGAAAAAATATTTCCTTTTGGATACAGGAACGGTAACCTTGCGCAAGAGCTATCGGGCCAAACGTATAAGTATTCATATTTCTCCCGGCGGGAAGGTGAGTGTAGTCATCCCCTATATCCTGCCCTATAGGGAAGGGATTATTTTTTTGGAGAAAAAGAAAAGATGGGTACATAAAACCCTGCTTAAACTTGATCTGAATAAACCTCCTGAAATAAAACTCCGGCAGGGTGAAAATACTTTTACACAGGTTCACCGACTATTTCTTGAACCGATCCTGACGGAAAAGATAAGAAGCCGCATCACCAGCAAAAAGGTTTTGATTACTTATCCCTCCGCGTGGTCTGTAAATGACCATCGTTTAATTTCAGCCATCGATCTCATCTATATTGAAACATTGCGCCGGGAAGCCAAAGCAAAACTCCCTGAACGTGTCAGACAACTGGCTGAATATTTTGGTTATTCCTATCGCAGGGTCTTTTTAAAAAACATAAAAACCCGCTGGGGCAGTTGTTCAACAGCCGGAAACATCAACTTGAATATTCATCTGATACAGCTTCCCATACATCTGATTGATTACGTCATCCTGCATGAGCTGGTACATACGGCACATAAAAATCATGGGCCCGGTTTCTGGGCCGAACTGGACAGGATCACAGGCAAAGCAAAAGCCCTGGATAAAGAGCTGAAGAAATATAATATTACTTCCGGGTTTTTTTTCTTAATTTAGTCTGAATATATTTCCCCGATGGTTAAATTAACGGGACCCTTTATCAGGTAGATACATGAGATTCTATCCCTGTTATCCGGACACCCCGGTATTGTTTTGATTTTGTTTGGGATCACTCACAGCAAACAGAAGTCATCAGTTTATGTGACATGCATGGTTTTTGTATAGATTTTTAAAAAAAACTAACCGATGATGTTTTTTCGGATGTCCGGCATCTTTTTCCGGGGCTTAATCTGTTAGAAATTCAAAATACGACACAGACTCACCAGAAAAAAGAGGTTATTCCATAAAAAAAGTTGTCATAACATTCATTTGTCGAAAACGTTTGAAACAACATGTTTAGAAAATCTTTCCCGAAAACAAGTCAATCTTCCTGTAAATAAACATAATAAGGAGTTTTTTTTTAACGGATTATCTTTAATTTTGGCTTCCGTTAAAAACGATTTTTAATTAACACAGAATATCCCGTGACACAATCAAAACCAAAATTAAGTTTTTGGCAAATCTGGAATATGAGTTTCGGTTTTTTCGGAATTCAGTTTGGCTTTGCTTTGCAGAATGCCAATGTAAGTAGAATATTCGAGACGTTGGGAGCCCGTATTGACCAGATTCCGGTATTATGGATTGCAGCACCCGTCACGGGATTGATCATCCAGCCGATCATTGGACACATGAGTGACAATACCTGGGGCCGGCTGGGACGACGGCGACCTTATTTTCTTTCCGGAGCAATTCTGGCATCCACGGCTTTGTTTTTTATGCCTAATTCTCCGACTCTTTGGATTGCTGCCGGCACGCTATGGATCATGGATGCTTCCATTAATATTTCCATGGAGCCCTTCCGTGCTTTTGTGGGAGACATGTTACCTTCCGAACAACGAACCACCGGTTTTGCTATGCAGAGTTTTTTTATCGGCACAGGTGCTGTCATTGCCTCAGCACTGCCCTATGTCCTGACAAACTGGTTCAATGTACCCACCATACCTGTTGGGGATGCTAAAATTCCACCGAATGTCAAGTGGTCTTTTTATATTGGGGGAAGTGTCTTTCTTCTATCCGTTCTGTGGACAGTAATTAC
>CAYLJE010000068.1:0-13170 GCA_964383915.1 uncultured Rikenellaceae bacterium | reverse complement strand
AGCTTTCGCTACGGTAAAAAACTTTGAAATGAGCATTTCCAATAGTGGCGTGCAATGTAGAAATGTAATAGATTTTCATTTTGGATTTTTAGGTTGAAGATAATTACGGGATATCTAATCGTAAGCCAACCTTGTTTTTTCATCTGACAGCGTAGGCTGAATAAATTTCTGCCATTCTTTTGAATTCCAGGTGCCAAGTTTCTGATGTATAAGGTAATATTTTTGTGGTATCGGATGGGTGCCAACTACTACCTTTAATCCGTATTTCTCCTTAATGAAGTTTTTGAAGTGATTTATATAGGGGCAGGGAGGATAACCTACGACGAAACCTGTGGCGAAGTGTATCACCTCAGCCCCGTTTTTCTTCATCTCTTCGGGTGCATATTCAATATTACCACCCGGACAACCACCACAGGTGGTGTAACCGACCACTTCCACCTCTTCGTCTCCCGGATAAATATCAAAAGCCCCTTCTCTGTTGTGCAGTGATCTGAAACATTTTCCTCCGGCACAGTTTTTATAACGTTCACAGATGATAATTCCGATTTTAGTGATTTTTTTCATGACAGACCGTTCTGATAAATTAATTTTGATCAAAATTACTGTATTTCAGGATAATATCGTTTTCTCTGACACCTATATCTCTGGCTATGACCTGGCATTTTACCTTCAGGAGAAAGAAAATTGGTATATTTGCATCCGAGAGACCTTCGTAATTACCTTGTCCTTTGCTGATAATCATATCCGCTTTTTGTAGTTCTTCAGTAAATTCTTTGGAACATAATGCCGGTACGATGCCCGGTGTCGCAGAACCGGAAGATATTATATCCGCAACCTCATCCAGTCCTGACAAAATGGCATCTTCATGAGTGACATCATTAATAACAGGGGTTCCGCGTACTACAAAAGTTGCAGGTTTCCCCATTTCTTCAATCAATATCCGGTCAAATACAGACTCACCTGCGTTATCCCCCAGATATAAAATAGATCCGGCCTTTTTGAGATGCGTTTTGAGTGCTTCATAATCAAAGATGGCAAAATCCTGTTGTAGAATTTGTTGAATATCGTGGCTCAGATCAAATTCTTTATTCACCCCAAAATCAATGACGTTCCCGGCAATAGCCAGACGTATGGCTGTTAACAGTGGATCTTCCGAATTTTTGACCGTTTTTTTCAGTCCGGGATACAATGTTAACACTTCCCTGATGTTTTCCTCTTTGATCCCGGCAAAAGGATCAGTGATCCCGGTGACTTCACGTATCTTTTGATAAATAACTGTAGCCGTTTCCGGCGGTGAGCTTTCCATCGGAATATCTTTGATCGACATTCCGACAGCGTCAAGCAATGTCTTTATTTCTTTCTCATCAAGTTTTGCTGCACGTCCCGCCCTCAACGCCTGCGACATAAAACACGGAATGCAGTCCAGGTAGGTCCTCATTTCTTCCGGCGGTCTTCCAGCAATTCTTCCCGTACCATTGTGTGTCCGCATTTCGGACATTTCATCTGCGTACAGGGAGTTCCCTGCTTGTGAGGTACTTTCGTGCCGCATTTGGCACAGACACAGTCTCCTCCGGTACCATATCCACCGCCATTATTACGGCCGCGTCCGCCGCCTTTTCCCAAACCTTTTCCTTGTCCGAAAAATCCTTCTCTACGTGTCATAATTGTTGCTCCTTTTCTTAAATTTATGATTCAAATATAATGAACATATGTGCATAAACAAAAGATATGCCAATTTTTATTTAACGGATTTATTTTTGCAATTTTGGAAGAAATATACACTTTTTCATGATGGATAACAAACAATTTCTTCAATATTATGATTTGGAAGTGGATATCAACACATATCCTACGGATGATATTATAAAATATTTGCAGGATTATGTTTTAGGAACTGATGGAGGGCTTCGTTACCTGCAGTTAGACCTTGCAGAGCGCTTGGCTGCTATCCGTAAAATCTATTTTATGACTCTGAGGAAATATGGAAAATTGTTGGGAACCGTTGGTTTTATCAGGCGTCAGGTAAGGTTCAGAAGGAAATATTTAAACACATATTATATCAGATATTTTTTAATAAGGTTCATCGCAATAATGCGTATTTTTAAGGGGAAAAGGGTGGTATTATCAAAGGACAGGTAGAAGAGTTTATGGGGCAGGCTGATCGTTATTTGGAAGGGGCAAGAGAGAAGTCCGCCTTGTTATATGCCTATATTGAGAAGGAGAATATACCTTCTATGCAGTTGAGTAAAAGGATGGGATATGTGACAATACGGCAGATGGATCTTACTTTTTTCAGTCGTTTTTCCCCTTGGAATTTTATGGCACGATATGGAAAGCCCGTTGCGAAGGATGGTTCGTTCGTTATCACGAAAAGAATTATTTGGGAAAATGGTCAAGCCGCAACCTGCCGATGTGGGGATGCGTTTTCTGACCATGTCACAGGAAGAAACCCGCTTATTTTATGATCATCCCGTATATGTCTCTTCGTTTGATGTGACGTGAGAAATAATAATCGGCATTATACATAAGACATAAGGGTAAATGTCTCCGTTTTTTCTATCATAAGTAATTGGTAAATTACAAAAAAGTGTATTTTTCTTTTGGAAAGAATACGGTATCTATCCAATATATTCCTGCCGGTGTACCAAAAAGAACAGGTTGTTCTCTAACGGCAGATATCCCATATCATAGCAGAAGAAATACCGGTTACCTGTCTTTGTACTATAAGTATTGGTGTGGTAGTTAAAATTATAACCCAAAGCCAGGAGTTTATCTTTGGAAACTTTTGCTTTACCTGTCGGGTTCAGCCGGGACAGGATAAAACGGTTCTTTTTCAGAATGGCATTGATCCTTCGGATATACTGGTTGGATTCTGCGTGCAGTCTGTTATGATAGGTGGTACGGCACTGATCGGAACAGAATTTCTTGTCCGAACGTCCATGAACTGGCTCGCCGCATTCGAGACAATAACGTGTTTCCATAGGATGTTTTTGCCTTAAAGATAACGATTTATTCGTTTTTAAACGATTAGACGGGATAAATTCCCTTTGATTTTTTTGAAGGTTTGAAACGAATCTATAAAACATACGAGTTGATACAATGACTTTTTATATATTCCGGGAAAACACCATTGAGGAGTGGTCAGTAGGTAGAGAGACAGACCGCTCCGCCAAATACATCCGGGTATTCACTGATGGCATAGGCCGATATCAAACCGCTCATGCTCGAACCGGCAATAAACGTGTTGGTCCTGTCTTTCCTGGTTTTGGCCGGGAGATAACGATTTTCTTATTTGTTCTTTTTTTTGGCGATAGAGTGAATATTTTTAAATTTATACGATTTTAGTAAAGTATTACGAAATTCGTAAATAAATAAATCAGTTGTCTAATTTGAAAAAAGAGCAGATCCTACGGACCGGACAAGACCTTTTCCGGAGATTCGGCATCAGACGGGTGACGGTTGGAGATATCTGTCAGGAGGCCGGAGTCAGTAAGATGACTTTTTATAAACATTTCTCTAATAAGGTAGATCTGGCTGTCCGGATTTTCGGGCAGCTTTACGATGACTATTATGTGTATTTTGAACATCTGTTTTCATCAGATATTTCCTTTGAAGAAAAGCTTTCCGGACTTATTAAAACGAAACTGGATGCTGCCGAGAACATGAGTCTGGAGGTTGTGCATGATTTATACCGGTCTGAGTTCCCGGCGTTGAAGGACGTATTTGAACAGCAGCAGAAAAGGTTTTTAACCATGACCCTGAACTTTATCCGGCAGGGCAAAAAAGAGGGATATATCAGGAAAAACCTCAGTAATGAATTTATTCTGTTACAAATCAACCAGATGGCAGAAATGATCAGGAATGATGACCTTCTGGCCTTGTATGACAATACACAGACACTGACCAGGGATATGCTGGATTATTTCTTTTATGGCATTCTGTCCGGGAAAAAGAAACGATGATGGATCGCGTTTTTGTTTACATATTTATTTTGATCCTTATCTCCTTCCGGGGGCTGGGACAGGATTCCCTGGATATCAGCGGTCAGCTGTCGGGATACATAAATATTGCTCCTGAGAATGACCTTGATTTTATGGTGGGTGGACGTTATCTGCCCGAGGTGAATGAGGCCCTGAAGTTTAAGAACGACCGGCAGTTGGACTTTGAAGTTTCAGTCAATGTCTATGGCACTACGATTTTTCATCCTTTTGATTTTTCGTCCTCAGATGGTGGCCTGAAGCCTTACAGAGTTTGGATCCGGTATTCGGGGAAGCAGTTTGAACTGCGAATGGGTCTGCAGAAAATAAACTTCGGTTCTGCCACATTCCTTCGTCCCCTGCAATGGTTTGATGATATTGATCCCCGTGATCCGTTGCAATTTTCAAATGGAGTGTACGGATTATTAGGAAGGTATTATTTTCTGAATAATACCAATATCTGGCTGTGGGCCCTGTACGGCAACGAAAACCCCCGGGGTTTTGAGCTGATAAAGAATAATAAGAGAATACCTGAATTTGGCGGCAGGGTTCAGCTACCGGTGCCGAAAGGAGAGGTAGCGCTGAGTTTTCACCATCGGATAGCTGACTCGCGGGATTTGCCTGATCTGACAGCCTATGAAAAGATCCCCGAAGATAAATTCGGGCTGGATGCCAAATGGGATGTCACCGTGGGGTTGTGGGTGGAGGCTGCTTATGTCCATAAGGAAAAAAATGTCGGGATACTGACGAATCAAGCCATGGTCACCCTTGGGTCTGATTATACCTTTGGCATGGGAAACGGGCTGAATGTCAGTGTGGAACATCTTTTTATATCGATGGATAAAACCCCCTTCGGGGTCACGAACAGATATAACATCAGTGCTGTGATCCTCACTTACCCGGTCGGAATTTTCGACAGGATAAGTGGGTTTTTATTTTATCTTTGGGATACGGGGAATCTTTCTGTGATGATGAATTACGAGCACGATTTCAATAAATTCACCGGCTATGTCATGCCATACTACAGTCCGAAGAGATCACAAAATATTTTTACGAATCGGTATGCCCAAAGTTTTTCAGGTCCGGGGATACGGATCATGGTTGTTTTTAATCATTAAAAGAATTCTTTAATAATTATTCATAATAAAAGGTTTGTATTATGCAGGGAAAAATTATTGTCATTGAGCATTTGGTTAAGCGTTATCCCATAGGAGAAGGGGAGTTTACGGCACTGAAGGATGTAACCCTGACATTTGACAAAGGTGAATTTGCCGGGTTTGTCGGCCCGAGCGGATCGGGAAAGACCACTATGTTGAATATCATTGGATCGCTGGATAGACCGACGGAGGGAATGGTGACGGTGGAGGGAGAGGATGTGTCCGGGCTGTCAGCCAAAGCGTCTGCCCTGTTGCGGAAGCAGCACATTGGTTTTATTTTTCAAAGCTTTAACCTGCTGCCTGTTTACAATGTTTTTGAGAACGTGGAGCTGTCGTTGCTGTTGCTGAAGAAAAGTGCGGCGGAACGGAAAAAGGCGGTGACGGATGCATTGGAATGGGTTGGTTTGCAGGACATGGCCGGTAAAAAGCCGCCTCAGTTGTCGGGGGGTGAGTCACAGCGGGTAGCGATTGCCCGGGCGATGGTCAAACGACCCAACATCGTTCTGGCGGATGAACCCACGGCCAATCTGGATGCAGCAAATGCGCATATCATTATGCAGACGATGCAGAAACTCAACGAAGAGCTGAAGACCACCTTCATTTTTGCCACCCACGATGAGAAGGTGATGAAATACCTGAAACGGATAATTTCACTGCAAGATGGCAGAGTAGCCAAAGATGAAATGCTTGAACCCAAAACGGCACAACCATGATGTTGTCTTTGAAACTGGCTTATAAGAATCTTATCAGGGCCGGTTTAAAAACATGGCTGAATGCCTTGGCCCTGTCGTTTGCCTTTGTATTGATTATCTTTTACAACGGTTTGATTGACGGATGGAATAATGAAGCCAGGCAGGATGCGATTGAGTGGCAGGATGGAACCGGACAATTGCTGAATGCCTCTTACGATCCTGGTGATCCGTTTACGATCGAAGAGGGACATGGCTTCCTGCCTGACAGCAAACAGAAGAACCTGACACCTATACTGGTGTGGCAGGGGACCATCTATCCGCAGGGCAGGATGATGCCCGTGCTGTTAAAAGGCATTGATGTCAACCAGACAACGATAAAGATTCCGACAAACATCCTGAAAGATTCGTCGGAGGAGTATCCTGTTGTTATCGGCCGTGCGATGGCCACAGCAGCTCATTTGCATCAGGGGGACCGGATGCAGTTGCGTTGGCGTGATCATAACGGCACGTTTGATGCGGCCGAAATGACTGTGGCCGGGATCTTTGAAACGAATGTGCCGTTCGTTGATGCAGGTCAGCTGTGGATGCCACTCCGGAGATTATGGGACATGACCGGCCTGAAGGGACAAGTGACCTTGTTCGTTGCCAACGAATATTATACGCCCAAAAAGATCGCGGGATGGGAATTTCTGGATCAGAAAACCCTTTTAAAACCGCTTACTGATATTATCAACGCAAAGAAGATGGGAGGAGCCATCATGTATATGCTCCTGCTGGCCATTGGTTTGTTGGTCATTTTCGACACACAGGCACTTTCTATTTTCAGGAGACAAAAAGAGATAGGAACCTATATTGCCATGGGGTTAAGCAAACCGGAGGTAATCGGTATCTTTACGATCGAAGGGACTATGTACAGTATTTTTGCAACGGCCATGGGGCTTTTGTACGGGGCACCCTTGTTTATTTATTTTGCGAAAACCGGCATCAGTTTCTCCGTGTCGGGCGATACCATGGGTATTATCATTGCACCTACGATCTATCCGGTATATGGTGTTGGTCTGATATTAAATACTTTCATTTTGCTGGTTTTTTCTGCTGCCTTTGTCAGCCTGCTGGCGGCGTGGAAGATTGTCAAGATGAATCCTGTTGAAGCATTAAAAGGCAAAGCGTTATGATAAAATTTATCTTCAAAGGTGTTATCAGGGATAAATCCAGGAGCCTGCTGCCTGTTATTGTAGTGGCGATCGGCGTATTTCTTACGGTAGCTCTGAGTGGTTATATACGTGGGTTTATGGAAGATCTGGTGGATCAGACGGCTCGTCTTCAGACCGGGCATGTCAATGTCGTTACCAAAGCCTATGCTAAAAACGAATCTCAGATGCCGTTGGATATGGCCCTGCTGGGGGTTGACACATTGATCCGGCAGTTGAGAGAACGTTACCCCGGGTATCATTGGGTAGAAAGAATACACTTTAACGGGATGCTTGATGTCCCTGATAAGAACGGGGAAACAAAGAAACAGGGTCCTGTGGCGGGTCTGGCTGTTGATCTGCTGTCGTCGCATAGCGATGAAGTTAAACGTCTGAACCTGGGAACATCGCTGTCTGCGGGTCATATGCCTCAAAAACCGGGAGAGGTGATGATCGGGGATGAACTGGCCCGGAAACTGGATCTATCTCCTGGTGATAAAGTGACTTTTATTGGCTCAACGATGGACGGAAGCCTGACTTTTCAGAATTTCACGGTGAGCGGAACCATCCGGTACGGGGTGAAACAGATGGACAATGCGGTCATGCTCGTTGACCTGAGCGATGCCCGGAAAATGCTGGATATGGCAGACGGCGCCACGGAGATTCTGGGATTTTCCAGGGATGGGGTTTATTATGACAATGAAACATTGGTTACCGTAAAGGATTTCAATGCCCGTTATGTCTATAGCAAGGATGCGTATGCTCCGGTCATGCGTCGGTTACGCGACGAGCCGTCATTGGGCTACTATCTTGATTATATGAATAAATTTTCCGGGATAATGGTGTTCCTGTTAATTGTCATCATGTCGGTCGTATTGTGGAATGCCGGTTTGCTGGGCGGGTTGCGCCGTTATAATGAATTTGGTATCCGTCTGGCCATGGGGGAAGAAAAGAGGCATATCTACAGGATGTTGCTGGTGGAAGCAGTCTTTATCGGGGTCATCGGATCCGTTGTGGGTACACTTTTAGGGATAGGATTGACCGTGTACCTGCAGTACCATGGCCTTAATATTTCAGGTATGATCCAGGGCGGCACCATGATGATGCCGAATATTATCCGGGCAAAGTTTACACCGGATTTACTGTCTATTGGCTTTATACCAGGGGTTATCGCCGTGGTGATCGGGAATATGCTTTCAGGGATTGCAATCTTTAAGCGCAATACCGCAAAGTTATTGAAAGAAATTGAAGTTTAACGCATGAACCTTTAAATAAAGAGAAAAATGAAAATATTGTTGACATTGTTAATACTGAGCGGGTGGTTGTTTTTCCAGCCGTCACCGGATCCTTACAGGATTCTGGAAAAGATTGATGATAATATGATTTCGAATACGAAAATCATTGAGGGAGAAATGATTGTTTATGGCCAACGAAATACGCGTACCATCCGTTTCAGGTCCTATTCCGAAGGAAGGGATAAGTCGTTCACAGAATACCTTTCCCCTCCCCGGGAAAAAGGAACCAAAATGTTAAAACTAAAAAATAATCTTTGGATTTATGCACCTTCTGCAGACCGCACGATACAACTCTCGGGACACATGTTAAAGCAATCGGTTATGGGCTCGGATATGTCCTATGAAGACATGATGGAAGACCGGAAACTGAAAGATGTGTATAACGCTAATATTGTCGGCGAGGAGACGATTGGAAACAGGGAGTGCCAGGTGCTGGACCTCAATGCCAAAGTGAAAGATGTGGCTTATGAAAGAATGAAGATATGGGTAGATAAGCAACGTTTTGTGCCGTTGAAAGAAGAGCTTTATGCTAAGAGCGGTCAGTTGTTGAAGAAAATTATTCTGACGGATGTGAAGAAGTTTGGTCACCGCTGGTATCCGACGAAAATCACTTATAAAGACATGCTGAAGAGCGGGAAAGGAACGGATTTTATCATTGATAGGATGCAGCTTGATGTGAAGATCGATGCTTATTTATTTACGAAGGCGGCATTGAAGAAATAGGATAGGCAAACCGGAAGAAGGAGGTCAATTTACTTTTCAGGAGCGACGAAGCAGGGCGTAGCTGGGAAAATGAGGTACGACCTGTGCAGGCACCTTCCCATATTTACTCCGGAAAGGAGTATGTTTTTCAGATTTATCCCCAATTTTTATTATCGCGTGAAACGGCCCCCCGGATTACCATGTCATCTTTTGATATAAGCCGTCTGATCAAAGAAGATGAACAGGTAAAGGGCAAGGATGTCCCATACCGTTTCGGTAAAGGCTTCGATTACGGCCAGTGGCATGTGCATACCTCCAACGACTGTGGCGTATCGGATACTTATATCGGCCAGGTGATTGTACCGGGTTGGAGGTTTGGCCTACAGCCTAATCCTGCAGATGAATCTGTGGAAATAACAGCAGGGAAAAGAGCATACGGAACAAAAGATATGGTCAGCAATACATATGAAGTAAAAATATATGACGAGCTAAAAAACATGGTATATGAAACCCGCCAAACGAAAGTGTCCGTATTACGTATCAATACCCGGCACCTGATAAACGGGGTGTACTTTGTCCATTTCATCGCCGGAAAACAATCGGTTGTAAAGCAACTGATTGTGAAACATTAAAAAACACAAACATGAAATTTTTAATGCAGGGACATGCAACGTCCCTGTTTTTTTTGTTAATTCAATGAAATTTTATCAATTTTACTTTTTCTTAAAATTGCGTTATAATGAAACCGGATAAATGTTCTCAATGTAAGAACCTGTCTGTATTCTCTCTCCTCTTTGTTATTCTTTTAAGCTTTGCATCCATCTCCCGGGCAAAAGATTATAAAAAAATCACCCTGGATGATGTGATCAAAAAAGGAACTTTCCGTGCCCGGTCGGTGCATGGGTTACGTTCCATGAATGACGGAGAGCATTATACGACTTCCGAACAGGGGACCAGGATTATCATGTTTTCTTACAAGACAGGAGAAGCGGTCGATACTCTTTTCAATCTTGACAAAGTGGAAAAACCTCCTTTTGAAAACTTTGCAGGATATACTTTCAGTCCGCAGGAGGATATGATTCTTTTTGAAACAAATCGCGAGAAAATCTACCGTCGTTCATACCGGGCTGATTTTTATATTTACGACAGGGCAGATGCCTCTTTCAGAAAATTATCCGGCGAGGGAAAACAGACGCTGGCTACTTTTTCACCCGACGGGCAAAAAATAGCTTTTGTACGTGATAATAACCTTTTTTACCTGAACTTAATCACAGGAAAAGAGGTCATGGTTACCTCCGACGGGAAATACAATCATATCATCAATGGCACCACCGACTGGGTGTATGAAGAAGAATTTGCACTCACAAAGGGATTCGCCTGGTCGCCGGACAGTAAGCGGCTGGCTTATTACCGGTTTGATGAAAGCAGGGTCAAACAGTTTAATATGACCTTGTATGAGCGGAAACTCTATCCTGAAAACTACACTTATAAGTATCCCATAGCAGGAGAAAGAAATTCAGTGGTGCAGATCTTTGTGTATGATGTGGCACAGGGCAAAAGTAAAGAGATGGATGTCGGAATGGAAACCGATCAGTATATTCCCCGGATCAAGTGGACAAAGGATCCCGAAAAACTGGCTATCATCCGGGAAAACCGTCTGCAGAATCATATTGAAATCCTGTTGAATGAGGTGTCCACCGGTAAAGCTTTGGTAATCTATAGTGAAAAAAACAAATATTATATCGAGGAGATCGGGGACCGTTACCTGACCTTTCTGGATAACGGAAAAGAATTTGTAATTAACAGTGAAAAAGACGGCTATAATCATTTCTACCGTTGTAAGCTGCATGGGGAGTTGGTTAATCAGATTACCAGGGGATCCTGGGATGTGGACCATCTGATCGGCATCGACCAGAAAAAACAATTGTTATATTACACTTCTTCTGAGGAGTCTCCTCTTCGTCGTTCTGTATATGTTATCAGACTGAATGGGAAAGGGAAGAAGAAATTATCTGAAAATATTGGAACCAATACAGCGGCTTTTAGTAAAGGATTCAAATATTTTATTAATTATTTTTCATCTGTCATAGCGCCTCCGGTAGTGACCCTGCATAATGCGAAAGGAAAACTAATCCGTACACTGATTGATAATGAGAAGTTGAAAAAGAAAGTAGTAAAGTATGGAGTAAAACCAAAAGAGTTTTTCTCTTTTACTATTTCTGACGGGCTATCGCTGAACGGCTGGATGATCAAACCTCCCGATTTTGACCCGGAGAAAAAATACCCGGTATTTTTCACCATCTATGGGGGTCCGGGGTCGCAGACAGTGACGGATTCCTGGAGTTACGGCTGGAACGAATTGCTGGCACAGCGCGGATATATCGTGGTATCGGTGGACAACCGGGGTACCGGTGCCAGAGGAGAAGCTTTTAAACAAATTACTTATGGACAATTGGGAAAGGTTGAAACGGCCGATCAGATCGTAGCGGCAAAATATATGGGAAGCCTTCCGTATGTGGATGCTTCCCGGATCGGGATCTTCGGCTGGAGCTATGGCGGTTTTATGGCGGCTTCCTGTTTGTTTAAAGGACATGATGTGTTTAAGATGGGGATATCCGTGGCCCCAGTTACCAGTTGGCGTTTTTATGATACCATTTATACCGAACGGTATATGGGATTACCACAGGATAACGCCAAAGGTTATGACGAGAACAGTCCGCTCAATTTTTGTGACCTGTTGACAGGAAAATATCTGTTGATTCACGGCACCGGCGATGATAATGTCCATTTCCAGAACTCTATCGAGTTAATGAATACTTTGATCGAGGCCAATAAACAGTTTGAAGTGCAGATATATCCGGATAAAGACCATGGAATATCAGGAGGAAATTACAGGTATCATTTATATACCCGGATGACAAATTTCATTCTGGGAAATTTATAGTATTAATTATTTAAAAAATTATTTTGATGGAAAAACAACAAGCACAGGAACAATCATCTATTGAGCCGGTAAAAGGCCGGATTGTCTCGGTGGATGTTTTAAGAGGATTTGACATGTTCTGGATCGTTGGCGGCAGCGCTTTCTTTGCGGCTTTTTTTAACCTGACCGGAGGGCAACTGGGGAAAATCATTGTGCCACAGTTCGATCATTCCCCCTGGCAGGGTTTTCATTTTTATGACCTGATTTTCCCTTTGTTTGCTTTTATTGTAGGGATGTCCGTGGTTTTTTCCCTGGGGAAACTGGTGAAGACACAAGGGAAAAAGGCTGCTTATAAACGACTGTTCAGAAGATTTATCATCTTATATCTGCTGGGTATCATTTATTATGGTGGGATCGATAAAGGAGTAGGACATATCCGGCTGCTGGGTGTGCTGCAGCGTTTGTCATTGATCTATCTCTTTGCCGGTTTGTTGTTTATCAATCTGCGGTTACGCGGGTTGATCATTACGTTTCTGGGCATCCTGATTGCCTATTGGGCTTTTCTTTCGTTTGTCCCGGTACCGGGACTGGGCCGGATTTCTTTTGCCGAAGGACAGAACTGGACCAACTGGATAGATATACATTACCTGCCTTTGAGAAAATGGGACGGACAATGGGATCCCGAGGGAATTCTGAGCACCCTGCCTGCCATAGCTACAGGACTGCTGGGTGTGTTTTCTTCCCTTCTGTTGCTGAATAAATCTACCAGCGCTATGAAAAAAGTCTGGTATTTTATTGGAGGAGGTGCTGTGATGGTCATCCTTGGATATTTGTGGGGATTACAGTTCCCGGTGATAAAGAAAATATGGACTTCTTCTTATGTGCTGGTAGCTGGGGGATACAGTGCCATGCTGCTGGGCTTGTTTTACCTGATCGTGGATGTGTGGAAATACCAGAAATGGGCTATCCCGTTTGTCTGGATAGGGATGAATCCGATAACCATTTATATGACTGTGAATATTGTTAATCTATGGGCTTTCTCCAACCGTTTCGTAGGGGTTGACCTGGGACATTTCTCAGAAAATATGTTTAATACAAACATGCCGCTGAATTTGCGCATCGGTTATTTCCTTTTAACATCCTTCTATGTGTTCTTTGTATTTTATCTGATGCGTTTTCTGTTTAAGCGTAAAATATTTATTAAGATATGATGAGACAAACATGAGTTGAGACC